>DASRQG010000668.1:0-2602 GCA_035645995.1 Mariniphaga sp.
TTTTTGTTGACCTGCCAGGGCTCGAACCTGGACTCTTCTGATCCAGAATCAGACGTGTTGCCAATTACACCACAGGTCAGTATTTAAATAACGACTGCAAAAATATAAAAAGTTTTAGAAACAGAATTTTATTTGATGAAAATCTTATTTTCTAAGTTATTAAGTTGGGTGTTTTTTAATGGCATTTAATTTCACATTTCTTAATAACTCTTATTTAGTTTCCTGCTCCTTTCTCATTTGCGCATATAGTTTATTCGCGAAGATAAAATCATTTAGCTTCTGATTATTTGTTTTCAAAATTTCTTTATTAGTACCCTGCCAGGCTGCTTCACCCTTGGAAATAAAAAGAACAAATTCACCGATTTCAATAACCGAATTCATATCATGTGTATTGATAATGGTGGTCATATTAAACTCTTTTGTTAATTGCTGAATTAGTTTATCAATTACAGTTGAGGTTTCAGGGTCGAGGCCTGAATTAGGTTCGTCACAAAAAAGGTATTTAGGATTTAGTGCGATTGCACGGGCAATTGCTACTCTTTTTTGCATTCCTCCACTTATTTCACTAGGGAATAGTTTATAAGCACTTCGATCAATATTTACATGATCGAGACAGAATTCCACACGTTCCATTTTTTCTTTGGCCGACTTTGTGGTAAACATATCTAAGGGGAATTTTACATTTGAAGCTACAGTCAGGCTGTCAAATAAAGCACCTCCCTGAAAAACCATTCCAATTTCCGTTCTAATTTTCTTTCTTTCCTTTTCATGGAGGCTTGAAAGATTTAGGTCGTTGTACCAAATTTCCCCTGAATCGATTTCAAATAATCCCAGGATTGATTTTACCAAAACAGTTTTACCTGAGCCACTTCTGCCAATAATTAAATTGGTAATACCTTTTTCGAACCGGGTTGAAACATTTTTTAGTACAGGTTGTCCGTCAAACGATTTATTTACATTTTTTACTTCTATCATGTAAGCAATAATTGGGTTAAGATTAAATCAAACAACAATATAAGTACATTGGTGTTTACAACGGCCAAAGTACTGGCTTTCCCAACATCAAGAGCTCCGCCCTGAACATGGTATCCAAAATATGCAGGAACAGAAGCTACCAGAAAACCAAAGAAAAAAGACTTTATTAAAGAAAAGGAGACATAGTAAGGGTAAAAGAGCCACCTTATTCCATCCAGATAATCCGTAACTGTTATAACACCTGCAATTGGGCCTGTAATTAAACCTCCAAGTAAACCGAAGGCAACACTTATGATGAATAAAAAAGGGAAGATAAATACTACTGCAACAATTTTTGGAAGAATTAAAAAACTGGCTGAATTAACTCCCATGATTTCAAGTGAATCTATTTGTTCTGTGACACGCATTGTACCTATTTCAGATGTAATATTAGAGCCGATTTTTCCTGCAAGGATTAACGCCATCATAGTTGAAGAAAATTCCAGGATTAGCGTGTCACGTGTACCAAGTCCTACCAGAGTTTGTGGGTAAAGAGGGTTGGCTAAGGCATAGGCAAATTGTATAACCATAATTCCTCCGATAAACAGAGATATAATTATAACCAGCCAAACAGAACTTACTCCTAAGGCATCTATTTCATGAAATAATCTTCTGATATACATTTTGTGCTTTTCAGGACGGGAAAATACCCTTTTAAGCATGTAAAAATATTGTCCAATATGAAAGAAAAACTTCATGATGTTGTGTTTATAAAATAATAATGAATGCTATCAAAGGAAAATAATATAAATAACTCTAATTTTGATCGCAGGAAATATATAATTTTCTTTTTCAATTCCTGGCGCTAAATTTACAACAATAATGGCTGATATAAAACATTCAGCAATAAATGACGTTGTTACAGCATATAGCATTTCATCAGGTATCAATTTTAAATCGAAATTGATACTTTTGCTTAAAATAGAAAAACATTCAGATGGAGAATAATTATTGCGTAATAATGGCTGGCGGTGTAGGAAGCCGTTTTTGGCCATTGAGTCGTCAGGGCCGTCCCAAACAATTTCTGGATATTCTGGGTACCGGTCGTACTTTAATACAGCAAACATTCGACAGATTCACTTCATTCATGCCGGTTGAGAATATTATAGTTGTCACCAGCATCCGGTATAAAGATCTGGTGAAGGAACAACTACCGGAACTTAAGAACGAGCAGGTACTCCTTGAGCCGTTACGTCGTAATACTGCACCCTGCGTAGCTTATGCATATAACAAGATTATGCTTAAAGATCCTAATGCAAATCTTATTGTTGCACCATCTGATCATCTAATTCTTAAAGAAGAGGAATTCGTAAGACAAATTAAAAAAGGTTTGGATTTTGTCTCCAATAATGATGCATTACTAACCCTGGGGATTAAGCCAAACCGGCCTGAAACAGGTTATGGTTATATTCAGGTGAAGAGGAGGGAGGAGTTTAATGACCTTGATAATCTGTATAAAGTAAAAACCTTTACTGAAAAGCCGAACCTCGAAATGGCTACTATTTTTGTTGATTCAGGCGAGTTCTTTTGGAATTCCGGGATCTTCCTTTGGTCGCTCCGTTCAATATCATCAGCTTTTGATCTTTAT
>DASRQG010000669.1:0-2028 GCA_035645995.1 Mariniphaga sp.
GAACCGATACTTTGAGTTTTTGACCAATAATTTTGAAATAACAGCCGAGGAGGTTGCTTTTCTTTATAAAAAACGATGGGGTATTGAGTTGCTATTTAAAAAAATGAAACAGAACTTCCAACTACATTATTTTTACGGTGAGAATGAAAATGCAATAAGAACGCAGGTTTGGTGCACATTAATTGCCCAGCTTTTAATGACCGTTATTCAAAAGATTGCACAAACAAAGAAAGCCTTTTCTGTAGTGGCTTCTTTGGTAAGGATACATTTAATTAGTATGCTTGATATGGTAGAATTACTTCGCAGTAATAAAAGAGCATATAAATTACAAGCAGGAGAACCTCCAGGACAGCTTCAAATAAAATGGATTTGAAAATATAGGGGGGTCTAAAAATTATTTACAAGATGAATTGCCCATAAATCGGGCATTACAGATAACAAAATTTAATAATCCCGACTTTAGTCGGTTAATAGTGATTTAATATATACAGTTTTTTTGAAGCTTTATATTTTGCACTGGCAAATAAATACAAGTCATTTTTGTCGGACAGCCGAACATATGGGCTTACTTTTAAAGAGGTACTTTTAATTGATTCAACTACTATACGTTTGTTTAGCGACATCTTAAAAGGTGTAGGCCGGAATCCTAAAGGAGATGGGAAAAAGAAAGGAGGATTAAAGGTCCACATGCTTATTGATGCAGTTCAATCAGTTGGTCGATTCATAAAAATTACAGCCGCAAAGGTTCATGATAAGAACTTTCTTAAGAGCCTGGAATTAATATCCCACAGCATGATAGTGTTCGATAAAGCCTATAATTATTACCATCAGTTTGCTGTGTGGACAAATCAGCAGGTATATTTTGTTACAAGGATAAAAAAGAATGCCGTCTATGAAGTTATAGAAGTGACTAGATATTCCGACGATACCCTGCCACTCATTCCGGCGATACCCTGCCAGTTTAACTTTCGATTTCTGCGGCTAAATTATTCATTTTTTTAACTTCTTTTTTCTCATTGATTCTCCATTTAACTCTATCCGGTGAGAAGAGTAAACTACACGGTCAAGTATCGCATCTGCGATTGTATCCTCACCAATTAATCCATGCCAGTCTTTTACCGGGATTTGTGATGTTAAAATAATTGATGCAGCATCGTATTTATGTTCCACGATATCCAGTAATGCCTGCCGTTGTATTTGATCGATAGCTGTTAATCCAAAATCATCCAGTATTAACAGTTGGGCATTTTGCAGTTTTTTAAGCAGGGTCAAATAGTTTCCCTGGAGTTTTGTCAGTTTAATTTCATCCATAAGCCTTGCAGTATTAAAATAGAGGGTTTTAAACAACATCTGGCATGCATGCACACCTAAGGCCTGAGCAAGGTAACTTTTTCCACAACCGGTAGGTCCGGTTATAATTATGTTTTCATTTTTCTTGATAAAATCCAGGGATACCAGCCGTTCAAACAAGTTCCTGTCAAGATTCCGTGGATGGCTATAATCTACATCCCTTACCGAAGGCTGAAGCTTAAACTTTGCTTTTTTTATCAGCCCATTAAACTTCCGTTCCTGCCGGTATTCCCACTCCTGGTCAATCAACATGGCAATGTATTGGTCAATGGTGTAATCCTGATAGTTTGATGACTGGAGGTTGTTGTAGTAGGCTTCTGCCATTCCGGTCATCCTCATTTGTTTCATTTTTTCAATAGTACTGTGATTGTTCATAATTTCATTTTTTATTTATAGTTACCTGCTTTTCTTAAATTGCTATGTGGTTTAATTTTATGGATTACATCATCCTGCTGTAGTTCCATATCTGTATTGTTTTTCAAAATGGTTTCAATGGTTTTATAGGAGCAGATATCATAATCCAGTGCTTTTTTGCATGCAGCCTCAACACGTTCCCTGGTGTACTTATGCCTTAACGCGATAATACCCTGGCAACGCTTATAACCAACCTCAGGATAAGGTTGTTGATCGATTAATTTGCCAACATAAACGGCAGCATTCATTCCAATTGCAGAAGCC
>DASRQG010000670.1:0-2348 GCA_035645995.1 Mariniphaga sp.
ACACCACAGGCAATGACATCACCAACCGAAACGGCAGAAGCCATTGCTAAAATGGCAACAAAAACTTCAAAAACCATTATGGCAGCTTGGCTTGGAGGTGCAAGTATGAATAAAGGCATACAAATTTTTAACGAAGCAGGAATATCAAATCACCCTACACCTGAACAAGCAATCAGAGCTTTTATGACCCTTTCAAATTATTCAAAGAACCTGGAAGGCTTGTTTGAAACACCCAGAGAACTTCCTGTTTCTTTTCAATACGACAGAAATGACCTCAGAAAAAAATACCTGGAAAACATATTCCCAAAAGCAAAAATTCTGAATGAAGATGATTCAAAAATGCTTATCAATGATTATGGTATAGATACAACACATCCAACACCTGCCTATAATGAGGATGAAGCTGTAAGAATCTCAGAAGATAAAGGATATCCGGTTGTATTGAAAATTTATTCACCCGACATTACCCATAAATCGGATGTTGGCGGAGTTGCACTGAACATTAAGGATGAAGAGATGGTTCGTGCTACTTTCAAAAACATGATTAAAACTGCTTCTGAGAAAAAACCGGATGCAAGAATAGAAGGGGTAACTGTGCAGCGAATGGTAGACACTAAAGAAGCTGTTGAACTTATACTGGGTATAAAGAAAGACCCAACCTTCGGTACTGTTATGCTGGTTGGTATGGGTGGTACAAGTGCAGAACTTTTTAAAGACAAAAGACTTGAATTCCCGCCACTAAATGAAAGCCTGGCTCAGCAGATGCTTGAATCCTTGAAAATCTATCCTTTGCTTGAAGGTTACCGGGGAGCACCTCGCAAAAATATTGAAAAGCTGATTGAAGTCCTTATAAGAATGTCGTACCTGGCTGCCGATTATCCGGAGATAAAAGAACTTGACATCAATCCACTCATAGTAACACCAACCGATGCAATTGCACTTGATGCACGTATAGTTGTTGACGAGGACGTAATGAAAAACCCTGTAAAGGAATATTCACATCTGATTTTACGACCTTATCCCGAAAGCCTTATCAGGAACGTCAAGGTAAAAGACGGTACTCCGGTTACCCTCCGGCCCATTAAACCTGAAGATGAACCAATGTGGATGGAGTTTTTAGCCAGCTGTTCAAAAGAAGCGATTTATAATCGCTTCAGATATGACTTTTATTTTGACAAGCATGAAATTGCCACTCAATTCTGCTTTATTGATTATGACCGGGAAATAGCAATAGTAGCCAAAATTGAATCAGAAGGAACTAAAAAGATAATTGGAGTAGGACGACTGATCGCAGATCCCGATGTAGAGGTAATGGAATATGCAATATTAATTACAGATGTCTGGCAAAAAAAGGAACTGGGATATACTATTACCAAATATTGTATGGAAATAGCAAGAAACAGGGGAATAAAAACACTTGTAGCAGAGACTACACTTGATAATAAACCCATGCTTGCTGTATTCCGGAAGTTAAACTTTAAAATAAAATTTAACGAAGATTCAACCGTTTCGGCTAGAAAAGACCTCACCGACGAATAAAAAATTCAGACCATCGTTTTTTCTACCGGCATATTTATTTTAATGTGCCGGTAGATTATATGTACTCATAAATGGATATAAAAAAAATTCAAAAGGCTGTTCAATTCATCAGAGAATCAAAATATATAGTCGCCTTTACCGGAGCAGGAGTTTCTGTTGAAAGTGGAATTCCTCCCTTTAGAGGTGATGATGGTATATGGAATACCATCCATCCATTGTATCTTGAGATAGAATATTTCAGAAAGAAACCCCTGCAATCGTGGCGTAAAATAAAGGAAATTTTTTATGATAAACTTAGTGATGCAGAACCCAACATTGCCCATGAAATACTGGCAAAAATGGGAAAAAGCAATTTTTTGAAATCAGTGGTTACTCAAAATGTTGATCACCTGCACCAGAAAGCAGGCTGCAAGCATGTATACGAATTACATGGAACTTATAAACAGCTGGTATGTATAAATTGCAGCTCAGAATACGACATTAGTTTTGCCGATTTAAACTTTTTGCCTCCTACATGTTTCGTATGTAAAGGAAATTTAAAACCAGATATGGTATTTTTTAATGAAGAACTTCCGGAATTTCCAAAAAAACGGGCGTTGGATGAAGCTAAGAAATCTGATTTATTGCTTATCATAGGTACAAATGCAGAGGTTATGCCAGCGGCTGAAATACCTGTAATAGCCAAAAATTCCGGAGCGAATATCATTGAAATAAATATAAAACCGACACCTTTCACACACACCGTAACTGATGTTTTTATAGAAGCACCTGCCACAGAAGCCATGCAGGAAATTGGGAAAATTCTTAAA
>DASRQG010000671.1:0-3369 GCA_035645995.1 Mariniphaga sp.
AAGAAACTATTCACCGGCTTACGACTCTGTAACTTTAATAACTGTAGTTTCACAAAGTTCTTCATTTTCTTTTCGTAATACTGGCATAGCATCACGTAAAGAACATTCAGCTATACAATCGGAACAATTATGCTTTGGGGCATGAGTGACATTTTGGAAATTGGTTTTAGATTTAACTTTCAATTTCTTTCCCCAAAGCTTTATATACATCTTCCATAGCGCCAGAAAAACTGCTGCTGTAATAATGATATATGTTATAATTTCCTGCGCCATTTTTATATTAACATAACTCCGATGTTGTATACAAGGAAAGCCATAATCCATGCCAGTGCTGTTGTATATACAACAACAAAAGCTGCCCATTTCCATGAACCGGACTCATTTTTTATTGTAGCCACTACACCAACACAAGGGAAATAAAGCAGAATAAATACCAGGAATGACAATGCTGCAGGAATTGTAAATACACTCATGCCAGCTTTCTCTCCTGACTGATGGACCTCATTTCGTAATCTGTTTTGAAGGTTTACAGTCGATTCATCGTCCCCTGTCTGATATATTACTCCCATAGTACTCACCACTATTTCCTTGGCCGGGAGACCGGCTAACAAACTTATGCTCATTTTCCAATCAAAACCTAACGGCCGCATAACCGGTTCAATCCCTTTACCTACTCTTCCAAGATATGAATTAATAAGGCGGTCGGCTTCCATTTCGTGTTTAATATCTGTTATTAATTCCTCTTTAAGGGTCAGGTTTAAACTACTATTCTGTTCAACCGCTTCTACCTCTGTTTTGAATTTGGCAGTTTTGTCTGATTCACGTGGGAAATATTCCAATGCCCAAATGATTATCACACCTAACAAAATAACAGTACCTATTTTTTTTAGATAATGTTGGGTTTTATCCCACATATGATAAAATATGTTTCTAAAAGTCGGCATTCGGTAAGAAGGCAGCTCCATTACAAAAGGAGTTTCTTTCTTTTTAAAAACCACCAGATTTAATATTCGGGCCGTAATAAAGGCAAAAATAATTCCTACGGCATAGATACCGATAAGAATGAGGGCTTCATGCTTTTGGAAAAAAGCAGAAATAATCAGGATATATACGGGTAAACGAGCACTACATGACATGAAAGGGATGATCATCATGGTAAGTAGTCTGTGTCCCCTGTTGCGCATCGATCGTGTTGCCATTATAGCAGGAACATTGCAACCAAAGCCCATAATTAATGGAATGAATGAACGTCCATGCAGTCCGAACCGATGCATTATATTATCCATTATAAATGCTGCACGTGCCATATAGCCTGACTCTTCCAACAATGAAATAAAGAAGAATAATATCAATATGTTTGGTAAAAAAACCAGAACACTACCGGCACCATTTAAAATCCCCTTCACCAGCAAATCCTTTAACATACCATCAGGCATCATGTCTGAAATGAGATCGCCCAGTGCAACAATGCCTGCATCAATCAAATCCATTGGGTATGTCCCAAGGTTAAATGTTGAATAGAACATGATGAACAGGATGGCAACAAATATTGGGAACCCCAGGTATTTATGCGTTAAAATATCGTCTATTTTTTCTGAGCCGGAACGTAATTTTCTGAGCGGATTTATAAATGTCTCTTTTAATGCTCCTGTTATAAAACCATATTTAGCATCTGTAATAACCGTTTCGCTGTTCTCACTCTTTAGAGATTCAATTTTTTTTATTTCATGATCGGTTATCTTTTTTATTTCGTTATAATTCAGATGTTCCGATAAAAGTTCATGAATATGCGGATCCTTTTCTAATAATTTAATGGATAAAAAGCGGGTAGAAATTACATCTGCCAGAGAATTATTTATTTTTACCTTCTGTGATATTTTTAGAATAGAATCTTCTATTTCCTTCCCATAGTTAATATGGATATGCCTGGAAATTTTATCTTTTCCTTCATATACCTCAATGACCTTATCAATGAGATTATCGAGCCCTATACCTTTTGAACTGATTGTTGGGATGAATGGTATTCCTAATAGTTCAGAAAGTTCATCGAACTTGAATTTGATTTTCTTACGTTCCAGGTCATCGTACATATTTAATGCACCAACGATTTTTACATCCATATCAATGAGCTGGGTTGTAAGAAAAAGATTTCTTTCAAGATTAGTAGAATCAATTACGTTAATTACAATATCAGGAGTTTGCTCATAAATGAACCTTCTGACAAATATTTCCTCAGGAGTATATGCTGTAAGGCTATAGGTACCAGGTAAATCAAAAAAGTTGAATGTATAATTCTTAGTTTGAAATGTTGCTTTTTTTATGTCAATGGTTACTCCGCTATAATTGCCAACTTTTTCTTTCGATTTTGAAATATAATTAAATAACGTGGTTTTCCCACAATTTGGGTTTCCTACAAGTGCGATATTTATGGTACGGTTATTTTCTGAGATGCCTGCATGTACTTCATCAGAGTCAATTGTTCCCTGAAATTCTCCATTTAACGGCTGAATGTAATCGTCAATCTGCACAACTTCAATAAGTTCCGCTTCTGATTTCCGTAATGAGATATTATAATCAAGTATTTTAAATTCAAATGGGCCATTGAATGGAGCATTTTTTATAACCTTTATTTCTTTTCCTTTTACGAAACCCATCTCTGAAATCCGCCGCCTGAAAGAACCATTTCCAAGGATTTTGGAAATGATAACTGTATCTTTGTGTTTAACTTCACTTAATTTCACGATGGATGGTTCCCTTCTCTTTGTTAATTTAAATCAAATAAAAATAAGGTTGCAAAGATATTTAATTCCTTTAAATTAATAAAAGATTTAAAATTTTCTTTATGTGGGAAGTTCTGGTTATTTTTGTTGTTTAATTAAGGTAAATGGAAGAAGATAAAATATACAACGATATTCAAAGGATTTTTGATGACCTGCCGGAAAATTTTAACATTCTGGAAGAGCAGATCGATTTAGAGGTACAGATGAAATACTTTGAGTATTCGAAGAAGGTAAAAGAACAAAAGGGGGTAAAGGATTATCTGGAGGACGGGGAACAATTATTTTCACAGGATGCCAGCCTTGAGTCGAAGAAGGAAATATTAATTGGTTTGGCTGGTGTTGACGATGTAAAGGCATACAGGACCATTGAAAGTTATTTGAAAGACGCGGAAGGGGATATGCGAAGCTGGGCAGTGCTTGCTTTGCAGGAAAACCGGATGCTTCTTCAGACTTCACTCCTTGATGAAAAACAGTATTTTATTTCTACAGGCCTTGGAGGTAAGAATAAAAAGCTGCGTTATTATGTAGTTTTTATAAACCGTGAGAGAAATGACATGCTTTCTTCAACACAACAGAAGTTACTTAAAGA
>DASRQG010000672.1:0-2237 GCA_035645995.1 Mariniphaga sp.
AGAGTTGCTTACTCAGGCTGGTGGCTCTATTAATAGAATCGGAATAAAAACATTCTACATTCAAGCTGGGGCAAAATATGTGTCTGGAGATTGTAATGTTTATATAGCAATGGCACAAACATTGCGAAACCGGATAAATGACAATTACTGGAAAAAATTTTTATCTTCAATTGATTTGATTATAATTGACGAAGCACACTTGCAGGATTTTAATTATATTTTTGAATCTGGAGTTGCTGATAATAAGTTCTTGCTCGGAGTAACAGCGACACCAAATAGATCGGGAAAACAAAGACAGTTAGGTCTTGATTACGAAACTCTTATTGAAACCGTTTCTGTAAAAAGACTTATAAGAGACGGCTACCTTGTTAACTGCGACTATTATGGTTGTGGCGTTCCTGATATGTCAGAAGTTGGCTATAATAGAATGAAAGGCGATTATCAGGAAAGCTCAATGTTTAAGGCTTTTAATTCATCTAAACTGTATGCGGGTGTTGTTCGGAATTGGAGCAATATTTGTCCGGGAACAAAAACTCTTGTTTTTTGCTGTAATATACAACATGCTATTAAAACATGTAGGGAGTTTAATGACAATGGCATAAAAGCAAAGTTTCTCACATCAAAGGTAACGAAGCCTAAATATCCAAAAAAAGAAACAGAGGGTAATATGGTTATTTACAATGATAAAATGGAGGCATATTCTGATTATTGCGAAAATTATTACACATACTCAGGAGAGAGAGACGTTATTTTAGAAGAATTTCATAACGGAGATTTTACTATTTTAGTAAACGCATCTATTCTTACAACAGGGTTCGATGAGCCTTCGATTGAAACTGTTATAATAAACAGAGCAACAATGTCTGCACCACTTTGGCTTCAAATGCTTGGTAGAGGGTCGAGAATCTATAATTCAAAAACACACTTCAACATACTTGATTTTGGAGACAATCAATCTCGGTTGGGAAGTTACACTGAGGATAAAGACTGGAGTTTGTGGCACGAGGAATCTAAAGGTGGTGGCGTTGCTCCAATCAAGCGGTGTGGCTTTGACTCTAAGGATAGACCGATATATGCTGAAAACAGTAGAAAGAGACTGGATTTGTTTAATACAGAAAAACTTGATGGTTGTGGTAGATTTATACATGCCGGATTAAACATCTGTCCATTTTGCGGCTTTAAATATCCCGAAAAGGAGTTGAAAGATGTTGATTTGGAGAATATATATTTTGACGAGAAAAATTTAGAATGGAAAAAAGCAAAGCCAATATCTCAAATGTCAGACGAAGAGCTTATGGATTATTGCACATCAAAAGGACACAAAAGAGCATGGTTATGGAGACAGGTTTATATGCGTGGCTCTTATAATCTTGGTCATAAAGGAGGACTTGACCGCATTGGGAAACAGGCGTGGTCTGCTAAAGAAATTGTTTCTGCAATAAAGTATTGTGGTAGATTTTCATGACAACAAACATACAAAAACATGACGAACATCATACTTTTTTTCATTGTTTCGGGTGTGCTATTGCGTATATTTGTATATGATTAATTATTAAACTAAAAACTAAAAAAACTAAGATTATGAAAAAACAAGAACACGACTACATTTTAAAAATGTTTACAGAAATTGAAGATAAGTTAAGACCAGCAATGAAAGAAATATCGGTCATAGGAGACAATGTATACGCATGTACAGTACACGCAATGGCTGTTGTTAAGAAAGAAAACTGCGTAAAAAATTATACAGAAATCGAGAACTATCCGTCTGCCGATAAGGTTTTTTATGATAATCATGAGCGAGTGTCTCATAGAATTAGTATTGATGATTTAATTTCAGATTTAATAAAAATAGAGCTTTATTTTGAGCGACATTACGAAGAGTGTGACGAATGTGACGGTACTGGCGAGATTGTATGTCACTGTTGTGGGGGTGATGCATATTGTGATGCTTGTAATGGAACTGGGCAAATTGCAACCAAATTTGTAAAAGCAAAATCAAAAAAAGAATTAGAGATTTTTGAAAAAATTTATGACCCTGATTTTTTTAATAAAATTGTTATATCAGGAAAGATTCTTGGAGAAGAATTTGCGACTATAAAACAAAGAAAAGAGGGTGATGGTGCTACTATAATTGAAATTGGAGAAATGTCATTTTTGATTATGGAAAAAATGAGAAGTTATTAAAAACTAAGATTATTAAAATTATGAAAACACTACAATTACCTTTAAAAAGAAAG
>DASRQG010000673.1:0-5844 GCA_035645995.1 Mariniphaga sp.
TTACGGTGTGTCATGAGATGCCTGGCTTGTTTATCAGAGAAGAAAAATACTTTTTCATGAATGGCATTCTGTTCTTGTTCTATTACCCCCTGCGATGAGGCGATTTTCATCATCTGCCTCAATTCTGATTCTGTAATTTTATCAGATGGTGGCGGAATGTTTAAAAGTGATTTTATCAGATTTGTAGAGGCAGACAAAAATTTCACAAATGGATAGAAAATCTTGCTTATGACGTATATAACAGGTGCAACTATAACTGCTATTTGTTCCGGATTGCTTAGAGCGATTGTTTTAGGAACCAGTTCTCCTATTACAATTGAGGCATAGGTAATTATAAATACTATTAAAACCAATGAAAGATCCCTGGCTAATGAACTATTTAGGCCAATGGATTCAAATAGTGGCTGTATATCGGAGGCAAAACGAATTCCACTATACATACCCATAATGATGCCTATTAATGTTATTCCCACTTGTATTGCTGATAAATACTCCTCAGAGTTCTCCTGCAGCCTCAATGCTGTTGATGCCCCCTTTTTACTTTTACTTTTAAATTGTTTCAGAATAATTTTCTTGCTTGAAACCAAGGCTATTTCAGATAAGGCAAAAAAACCGTTCATCAATATTAATATGACAATTATTAAAATACCCATTCAATTTATATGCTTTCCACTTACTTAAATCGTATTTATCACCTTAGTATGCTAAAAAATAACGGTTAAGAGAGCATTAAGTTTCTTAAATACGAGAACAAAAAATTAACCTGATTTACAGGAAATAAAACCAGAGAGATATTTTAAGTTGCAGTAAAACCCACGACCCTTGATTTTGTTACAGTTATAAAACTCTTTATGAATAAGCATGTACCCCGGGAAGTTCCAGCGCATTTGCGTAGATTAGCCAGACTGCTTGACAGTCAGTTTCAAATAGGTGGATTTAAATTTGGCCTGGATCCCATCTTAGGTTTGTTACCCGGAATTGGTGATTTTATTGCCCTAATGTTATCGGGAGGGGTATTGGCACTTGCTGCAAAATATGGTGCAAGCCGTAAACTCCTCATATTAATGGCGCTGAATGTTTTGTTGGATGCGATTGTGGGGAGCATACCAATCCTCGGACAGATCATTGATTTCTTTTATAAAGCTAACGATCGTAATATAAGGTTGCTTGAAAAACATTATCAACAGGGGAAATATATGGGGAGCGGAAAAGACGTAGTTGTAATAATTTTAATCGTCCTGGTTCTGGTATCAGCCGCTTTAATATTCCTGCTTTGGAAATTATTTGAATGGTTATTGTCAATTATATAATTTTACCAGTAAAAGATTTATATTGCAGTGCATTAAGATGTTATAAAGAAATGTACCGATATGTGAATCTGATTGAATTTGTTCAGAATTAGTAATAGAGAGATGTTAAAAGATTTCCATTTTAACCCTGAATTGTTAAATTTGCAGGTAAACATTGCATTCACCAAAACAAATTTGCTGACAACCAGCAAGTTATACATAACAAATAATTTTACCGGATAAATTTTATCCTATGGTAAAATTTTTAAGAGCTATATTAATAACAACTATGAGAAAAAAAATCATTGCCACTACTGTTTCGATTATTCTTCTTTCAGCTGTGGCATTTTTTGTATTTTCGGGCTCAAGCAGTAAAAGAGAATATCTTACTACAACTGTAAAAAAAGGTCCTTTTGAGATTCTGATTTATTCCACCGGTCAGCTTGAAGCCGAAAGTTCAGAGAACATTGAAGTTCCGGAGATATTACGGGATCGGAATGTTCGTATTTATGAAATTAAGATAACTGATCTGATTGAGGAAGGGACTGTAGTTGACTCAGGTGATTATGTTGCCTCCCTCGACCATAAGGTTGTTGAAGAAGTTCTTGTAAGTGCACAGGAAGAGCTTGATCAGGCCTTGAACAGTTTTGAGGATGCTAAAATGGACTCTAACCTGACTTTAAGCAATCATCGTGACCTCATTATTAACGCCAGGGAAGAAGTTGAGGAAATGCAAATTGTACTTGATGAATCGGTATATGAATCCCCTGCTGTTATCAGGAAGGCAGAAATGGACGTAGAAAAGGCAAAACGCAAGCTCGAGCAGGAAATTAAAGGATATGAATTGCGCAAAAGGCAGGCTGAATCACGTGTAGATAGATATGCTATCGAATTAAGGAGACGACAAAATCGTGTCGACATACTATATGAGGTGCTTCAGTCCTTAAAAATTCATGCACCCAAGAAGGGGATGCTGGTATATGGAAGGGATCGCACACGAGAAAAAATTCAGGTTGGTTCCAGCGTAAGTTCATGGAGCCCCGTAATTGCTACTTTGCCCAACCTGACCTCAATGCATTCACTCACATGGGTAAATGAAATTGATATTTCTAAAGTGGAAATAGGTCAAAAAGTAACTTTAGGAATTGACGCCTTACCTTCAAAACTATTAGATGGTGAGGTTATCTCAGTTGCTAATATTGGCCAACCAATGCCTAAAAGCGATGCAAAGGTTTTCGAGGTAAGAATTAAAGTTTTTGGAGATGTTAATGATCTTAAACCTGCTATGACTACCAGCAACATTATTCATACAGGTTCATGGTCAGATGCCTTGTATATTCCTGCTGAAACAATTTTCCAAAATGATTCACTGCAATTTGTTTATCGTGAAAAGGATGGCACTATCGTGAAACAAATTATTGACACAGGAGACGAAAATGAGAATTATGTTATAGTAAAAAAAGGACTTGTAGCAAATGATAATATTCTTTTAAGCCAGCCTGATGAACCTGAAAGTATTTCATACACCGGAATGGATATTTATGAAGAAATAAAAGAACGTAAACGAAAGGAGCTGGAAGAGGAAATGAATGCTATAGCAAATACTTCTAAACCGGCGAATAAGACAAATAATCAATCAGCTGTTAATTCACCAAACCAAACAAAAACCGAAGGATGAAGGGCTTTTTTGAAAGGTATAGTTACAATATAGCAAGTGGTGTCGAAGCCATTTTTGCTAACCGTGTAAAATCATTTCTGACTGCCTTAGGTATTATTTTTGGTGTAGCTGCAGTTATCAGTATGCTTGCTATCGGGAATGGTGCTGAACAGGAAATTCTGGAACAGATAAAAATGGTAGGGGTAAATAATATTATCATTTCTCCTACCGAACTGGCCATAGATGCTCAACAACAGTCAACTTCAAATGACGAACCTCAGGTGAGCTCAAAAAAATATTCAAGAGGGCTAACGCTCCTTGATGCTGATGCCATACAGGAGGTTATACCGTCTGTAAGTAAAGTGTGTCCGGTAATTACATTTAATTATTCAGCCATTCAGGATGGGAAAAGCAAACCAGTGGTGCTTGAAGGTATTAACAACAATTATTTCGATCTTTTCAATATTACAATAAACCAAGGGGTACACTTCACTGAGTCACAGTTGATGAACGGCTTTCCGGTATGTATTATCGGTGATAACATCAGCAATGTATTTTTTAACCATCAAGACCCTGTAGGTAAGTATATTAAATGCGGACAAGTATGGCTCCAGGTAATAGGAGTCATTGAAAGAAGGGACTTTACAGCTTCTGCTTCTGACGAATTGGGAATAAGTAGTACCGATAATAAAATTTTCATACCTGCAAAAACGATGATGATGCGTTTTAAAAACAGAGCATTGCTTCGTGCTGATGAAATTGCAGCTGCAGCTACAGGAAGAAACTCAGGTACAGAGAATTTGAATCAACTGGATAAAATCATTGTACAGGTAGAAGAAACCGAGTATTTGAATACAACTGCTGAGATTATAAACCGGATGCTTTACAGACGCCATAACGAGTTATACGACTTTGAAGTAACTATTCCCGAATTATTGCTCAAGCAACAACAGCGAACAAAAAATATATTCAACATTGTGCTCGGTGTTATTGCAGGGATTTCTCTTATTGTAGGTGGTATTGGTATCATGAATATCATGCTGGCTTCAGTAATGGAGCGTATTCGTGAAATTGGACTGAGACAGGCAATTGGTGCTTCAAGAAAAGATATTATCGCACAATTCTTATCTGAATCTACCCTCATTAGTGTAACGGGGGGAATTTTGGGTATAATTCTGGGAATAGGTCTGTCCCGAATGATTATGGTCGTTTTTGATATAAAAACTGTTATTTCTGTATTCTCAATTATCATATCCTTTGGGGTATCAGTTATCATAGGTGTTACATTTGGATATCTACCTGCAAAACGAGCATCTGATCAAGACCCTGTAGAATCTTTACGCTATTAATCTCAATTAACTTATAAATGAAAAAAGCCAAAATTAACTTACGCTGCAAATTCAACTCCGGTACGATGAAAGCACCTATAAAAAGCGTATTAATTGTAACTTTAACCATTAACATATTCCAGTAATTAAACATGAAACTTAGCTTTTTACTTTTTTCGCTCTTTATAGTCTTACTATTTAATGAACCCGTTACTGCTCAGGAAAAGCAATACCTGACACTTGATGATGTTATAGAAATTGCTTCGCAGCAATCGCTGGATGCTTTTAGAAATAAGAACATGTATCTTGCAAGCTATTGGGAGTACAGGTACTTTAGGGCAGACCGGTTACCAACTCTTAGCTTTGAGGCAACTCCTTTCGACTATAACCGTTCTATGCAGAAAGTTTATAACTATGACGAAAACCGTGATGAATATAAATCCCGTGAAGACTTAAGCTCGGAAGTGGCGTTACTCCTCAACCAAAATGTAGGTTTAACAGGGGGTAGAGTATTTGCCCGTTCTGAACTAAATTTGACTGAAAAGCTGGGAGACGATGGTAATTCTTCCTATTCATCCACTCCTTTTAGTATCGGTTATACCCAAAATATTAGTGGCTACAATAACCTTCGCTGGACTGCCAAAATTGAACCTTTAAAGTTTGATCGTGCTAAAAAAGAATTTATCAGCAGTAAAGAAGAACTGGCCATAAAAGCAACACGTCGATTTTTTGATTTGATAGATGCACAGATAGAGGTTGACATTGCAACTACAAACCTCGCTAATGCTGATACACTTTATAAGATTGGTACCGGCAGGTTTCAGGTAGGTACTGTTACACAGGATGAACTACTAAATCTGGAACTTAGTTATATGAATGCCGACCTTGCACTTACAAGAGCTAAAATTGGACTGGAACGAGCACAGGCACAGCTTAATTCTTTCCTTGGTTTCGATAAATCGATTAAAGTAGAATGTATCATACCAACAGAATTACCAGATCTTCAAATAAATGCAGATGAAGCCGTAACTTTTGCATTCCAAAATAATCCTGAAATAATTCAGCAACAACAACGACTGCTCGAAGAGGACCGAAGGGTGAAACAGGCTAAATCACAATCTGGCATTAATGGTGATGTATATGCATTATATGGGTTGAATCAAAATGCAAATGAACTCAACATGGTCTATCGCGATCCCCTCGACAGGCAAAGATTGCAAATTGGAGTGAACATTCCTATCCTTGACTGGGGACGTAGAAAAGGCAGACTGGCTATGGCTGAATCCACGAGAGAAGTGGTTCGTATTAGTATCAATCAGGAAAAAATTGATTTTGAACAAAACGTCATTATGAATGTGATGGAATTTAACCTCCAGGCCGACCAGGTTCTGAGCAGAGCTAAAGCCGATACAATTGCTAAATTGGGTTACGATGTTACGCAACAAAGGTTCCTCATTGGAAGAGTTGATGTTACAAAACTGAACCTGGCACGAAATGATCAGGCATCGGCACGCCGTGCTTATATTAATGCTTTACGTTCATACTGGGATTATTATTTTACGCTCAGACA
>DASRQG010000674.1:0-5952 GCA_035645995.1 Mariniphaga sp.
ATCCGACGAATTATTCTCATTTTCATTATCCGATGAAGAATCTTCATCAATTTCTTTATCTTCATCTTTATCACTTCCTGATTCTGTTTCGTTTTCCCATATACTTCCATCATCTATTCTGAATGAACTATTTGATGCCAGGAATTCAATTTCTGATCTGTCTAATTTTTTACTGAAATGCTGAGGAGCTGGTAATAAATTTTGTTTGAAATCATAGCTTTCATTATAATTTAATTCTGAAAGTAAACCCATTAAATCGATTTCAATTACCAGATTAATGTTTTCATTATTTCTGATTTGCACTCCTCTCTCATTTCTTATTTTTAAGGTAAATGCATCTGGTGTAACGATTTCAAATGGAATGTGTTCTGATTGGCCAGCAAGTTTTAATAATCCTTTTATTATTAATGAGTAATTACCAGCAAGGGTATTAACAGAGGTTAAGATGATTTGATTATATTCTCCCGGGCGAACAAATATCCATCTTATTCCGGGAGTTATCGTGCTATTTAGAATATCAACAGTATACGGGCCATTGTGTACAATTTTATCAATTCCTGTGGAATCCGGTTTTCCATCAGGGATAAAATCAATTTTATCAATTGCAATATAAGCTTCAGTAATTATGAGTGTATCTGACGAACTTTTTAAAATGGATGTTGGCTGAAATCGGATCTTGACTCCATAAGGTACATCCATTTCATCAGTGCGGCAGGCCTGAAGTATAACCAGAATGACCAGCACTAACGGTAAATAGAAATTTATTGTTTTCATTGGTGTGTTTTGAAGTCATTAATATCTTAAACATCAGTTTTTAGTTAATGTTTTTAATATTTGCAGGAAGAAAACGCATGTTTGTAATTATGCCGGTTACAAATCGTTTCTTTTAAGATATTCTATATCTTCCAGTGAGTATTCATGCACGCCTTTCTTTTCTTCGGGAGCAACAACATTCATCAGAAATTTAATTGGATAGCTGTCTTGAAATCGACCCGGAATCATCGGGATAGATACATAAATTTGGGGGTCATCTTTTAATTTTATCGTGTACAACTCGCCTTTTTGTACATTTTGAACCAGTATTTCGTAATACTTATCCATCTTGAACCTCCTTTTTAATGAATGAAAAAAAGAAGGTTCAAAAAATGTGCCCTACTGAAATATATTGCCGCAGGCTTGAAAACAAAAGGTTAACCTGTAGAATAAATTCTCAAAAGTAGATAAAGATGCTACTATTTATATTTATTTATCAACGAAGGGAATTAAAATGTTTTCTCATCGATCTGGTACTTATTTCTATCGGTAGAGCTTCGCGAAATTAATTCACCCAAAAATCCGGCAAGGAAAAATTGTGCCCCAATTATCATGGAGGTGAGTGCAATATAAAAATACGGGCTGTTTGTTATAAGATTTCCAACAATGCCGGCTTTTAATTGAATTATTTTTTCAACTCCTAAATAGATAGCAGCAGCAAGACCTACAATTATCATTATGATTCCCAACACACCAAAAAAATGCATGGGTCGTTTTACAAACCTGGAGATAAAAATAACGGATAGTAAGTCAAGGGGCCCCCTAATGAAACGTTCGACACCAAATTTAGTAACTCCATACTTGCGTTCGCTATGCTCCACCACTTTTTCACCAATGTTATTATAGCCTGCCCATTTAGCTAAAACCGGTATGTATCGATGCATTTCTCCATATACCTCAATGCTTTTTACTACATTTTTTCGATAGGCTTTTAACCCACAATTCATATCATGAATCTTAATTCCTGTAATGATACGGGCAGTCCAATTGTAAAACTTACTGGGAAGATTTTTAGTGAGCACTGGATCTTTACGCTTTTTCTTCCATCCCGAAACTAAATCATATCCATTTTCCTGTATCATTTTATAAAGGCCTGGAATTTCATCAGGACTATCCTGTAGGTCTGCATCCATTGTAATAACAACATCTCCTTTTACCAAATCAAATCCTGTATACAATGCAGCCGACTTTCCATAGTTGCGTCTGAATTTTATTCCTTTAATATTTGAATTACTCCTTTGTAATTCCTGTATCACCTGCCACGATCTGTCTTTGCTACCATCATCGATCATAATAATTTCATAGGAAAAGTTATGATTATTCATCACCTCTCTGATCCAGTCAGCGAGTTCAGGCAGTGATTCCTCTTCATTGTACAAAGGGATAACTATGGATATATCCATTATTGTTGTATTTTATTTGCTGTTAAGAAAAATCTTCAATTGGTTTTCTTTGGGTAAAAATTGATGTAATTAATGATATTATCAAACCAATAAAAGTTCCACCTGCTATATTCATGAAAAACAATACCGCCGGGCTTTTAAACATAGTAGCCATTTCAACTGCCATTTCAAATTGTTCTTCAGGAATATTTTGTTTGGCTATTTGTTCTTCCATAGCTAATTTCATCTGGTCTTGTAATGAAGGATCAATAACAGCATACAATAGGTAGGTGAAAAATCCGGTTATGACAGATGCGAATAGCATGGTAAGTACACCTACACCCAAAGCTTGTGAGTAATTCATTGTTCCTCCCAGTTGTTTCCTGAAATGAATCTGGGCCATTACCACACCCAGGGTCATAATTGTATAATTGATCCAGTTGGCTGAATCAGAGAAATTATTGCCTGTTACATAAAAAATAACAGCAATTACCACAAGGGCTATTCCCAGATATAATCCATAGCTTAATGATGATTTCCAGGTAGATACAGATGTTTGTTCCATAATGTTTTTTGATTTTTAAAGGTAATAATGCTACAAATATATGTTTATTTGAACGGAATTTTGGTGGGAACCGAAAATTTTCTACTTTTGTCGCCGGGTAAGTCCTGTGCGACCAGCTCCTACTGAATTCCCCCAGGGTCGGAAGGCAGCAAGGGTAGGTGGTTGTAGCGGTGCGACACAGGTAGCTTACCCACTTTTTTTTGAAAAAAAAGCGACAAAAAAAGTTTGAAAAAAGGTTTGCAGAATAAAAAATAAATTCCTTACTTTGCGCCGCTGTTTTAGGAAAACAAACGTTCTATAAATATTGAAAACAAAGGCCGGATTAGCTCAGTTGGCCAGAGCACGTGATTTGTAATCTCGGGGTCGTCAGTTCGAATCTGACATCCGGCTCAATAACACTTTTGCTGTTATTATCTAAGAATTTTTAGAGCAGAAAAGTTGAAAAATATAATCCGGGGAGATACCGAAGCGGTCAAACGGGGCAGACTGTAAATCTGTTGGCAAAGCCTTCGTAGGTTCGAATCCTGCTCTCCCCACTAAAAAGCCTCTTATCAGCCGATAAGAGGCTTTGTTTTTTATTTACAATCATATCTTCCATTCATATTCTAAAATCTTACTTCGACGATTTATTTCTCTGAATGCATGTTTAATAAAATGTCTTAGCTTCTCCTGACCTTAGTCAGTTTTATTTTAGATCAAATTCAATTCAAATTCAATTTTAATTGAATTTGAATTGAATTTGGTTTGAGTTTGAATTGAATTTAGATTGAGTTTAATACTATCTTGATTAGGATAGCGAAGGAACTTATTAAGAGTGATGCCTGTTCAGTTTTGAGCTGAAGGATGAATTTTGTGTAAGTTCCATAAGTCCGATATGAACAATGATAATCCAATAGTATAATTCAGATGGTGCCTAAGTTATTGTTTGAGATACAAAAGAAACCCCCGGTTGCCACACCGGGGGTAAAACTTAAATCCAGACCTACTAATCTAAGTGCATAAAACCAAACCAAGTTTAAATATGAGGTAATTTACGATTTTTTTTTAAAAGTCAAGATATTTCAACTAGTTATTATTAAATGAATTTCAAAATTTTAGAACATTATAATATCTTCATTGCATAAAAAATAACAGGGTTCGGTTTATGAAGGGGGCTGATGAAAATGATTAATGATTTAGAATCTAAAATTTATTACAGATAGATTTATATTAGCAGGAAATGGTTGTTGAAATTATACACGATAAGCATGTATTACTGGAGTTTCTTTTAAAAGAAGCCGGACTTCAAATATACTTAATTGGCGATTTGGATGAGTTCTTTTGGCATAAAACCGTATGGTATGGTTTACGTAGGGATGGGATATTGAAATCAGTAGCTTTATTATTTTGTGAAAGTCAACCTCCAACTCTTCTTTGTTTCCAAAAGGATGAGCCTGAATTTGTAAAAGAACTAATTGCGTCTGTAAAAGGATTGTTGCCTGGTAGGTTTTATGCTCATTTAGGTGAAGGTTTGGTTCAGAAGTTTGGTAAGTCGAACATACTTGAGCATTATGGAATAAATTTAAAGCTGGTGCTCTTAAAGAAATTAAGTCCTCCGGGGGCATCGCCTGTAAGAAAATTAACGTTAGCGGATCTGCCGGCTATTGAGCAACTTTACGCAATGGCTTATCCGGGTAATTGGTTTAACAGCAGGATGCTTTTATCGGGGAAATATTTTGGATATTTTGTGAATGATATCCTTGTGGGTGTTGCAGGTATACATGTTTACTCAGCCGAATATAAAGTAGCTGCGCTTGGAAATATAACCACACACCCGGATTTCAGAAACAGGGGTATTGGAAAGATTCTCACCCAAACTCTTTGTTACGATTTACAGAAAGATGTAGAGGTAATAGGTTTAAATGTACGGTCTGATAATAGTTATGCGATTCAACTATATAAAAGCCTTGGGTTTGAGATTGCAGGCACTTATGAAGAATGCCTTATTTCAAATGTTTCCTGATTTCCTGCGTTTAAAAGAAGAAACATTTCCTGAATCAATCTTTCGGAAGCTTTTCATCCGGAAATCTTAAACTATACTCTTCCCAAAATGATTTTATCTCTCTTTTCATTTCTTTTGAAAGCGATAGGATGCCGATAAGATTTGGAATTGTCATTAAAGCTATGGTTATGCCGGAAAGTGTCCATACGATGGTTGTATCGGTGAAGGATGCAACAAAAAATCCCAGCACATATATTACATGATAATAGATGACTTTTTCGGAACCAAAGAGATAAGTAATTGCACGATCGCCATAGTATGACCAGCTTATGGCGGTTGAAAATGCGAATAACAATAAGCCTATTGAGACAATATATTTTCCGTAATTGCCAAACCAACTCCGTGTAAATGCGATGGTAGTAAGAGGGGCACTATGAAGTAGCGAATTACCTGTAAGAACCAGTCCCTGTCGGTTATCTAATCTTCCGGAGTTGAAGGTGATGGGGCCATTTAATGGTTGCTGATTGAGCCAGATAGTTACATCTTCGGCAACAGAACGGGCATGTATTAGAGTTATATCACCCTGTATTATTCCTTCTTTAACCTCTAGTGTTCCTGAAAAGGCAGGAATTACATTTTTCCCAGATAGATAATGATATAATTGTTCTTGTTGAACCGGATCAGATTCATGATAAACGCCTTCAAGAGCAATTAAATCTGCTTCCTGAAACTGACTGGGCAATTTTTCAATCCAGACACCTGATGATAATATTACAAGGCCTGTAAGCATACAGATGATGATGGTATCGATAAAAGGTTCCAGTAAGGCAACCAGTCCTTCTGACACCGGTTCATGTGCCCTGGCAGAGGCATGTGCAATAGGAGCTGAACCCTGGCCTGCTTCATTGGAGAATAAACCACGATTTACGCCCCTGTTAAAAGCAAATGCAACACTACCCCCCAGGAAACCTCCTACAGCAGCTGTGCCGGTAAAAACATCACTAATCAGTGCTATAATGGAAGGGATAATATTTTCGTAATTATAAAGTATTACTGCAACAGCTCCAATAAAATAAAAAAATGCCATTATTGGAACCAGCCGGGAAGTTACTTTTGCAATTCGTTTAATACCTCCAATAATTACAAATCCTAACAAGATAGCCAGAATACTGCCTGTTACAATATGGTTGATGCCAAAGGTTTCGAACATA
>DASRQG010000675.1:0-4241 GCA_035645995.1 Mariniphaga sp.
GCCCGAATTGAAAAAAGGCGATGAACTTAAAATAAAGGAAGCCACCATTTTGGAAAAGAAAACCAAACCGCCTATATTATATACCGAAGCCGGACTTTTGTCGGCTATGGAAACTGCCGGAAAGAAAATTGAAAATGAAGAAGAGCGAAAAGCTCTGCAAAACATCGGTATCGGTACCCCGGCGACAAGAGCCGCAATAATCGAAACCCTGTTTACCCGAAATTATATTCAACGGGAAAAGAAATCACTGATACCTACTGAAAAGGGCTTACAAGTGTATGAATTGGTTAAGGATAGAAAAATTGCAGATGCGGCAATGACTGCCGAATGGGAACTCGCACTACAAAAAATCGAAAACAACGAAGTAGATGCAGGGGAATTTCAAAGGGAAATGGAACAATATGCTTCATCCATTACCAGTGAATTACTGGAAATGTCCATTGACCAAAACAACCTGCCAAAATTGGTCTGCCCGAAATGCAACAGCCAGAAACTCATTATCCGTGATAAAATAGTGAAGTGTCCTGATGAGGTTTGTAATTGGGTACAGTTCCGTAATGTCTGCGGTGTGCAAATCGGCATTGCCGATATTGAAAATCTTGTCAATAAAGGAAAAACTTCTCTTATCAAGGGAATGAAAAGCAAAGCCGGAAAGAAATTCGATGCGTATGTCGTGTTGAATGCCGATTGCAGTACCTCCTTTGAATTTGATAATAAAAAAGCGATAAGAAAATGACCGATATTATCATATCCCAAAAAGAAATAGCTCCACTTATCCATACTATCAGGGGTAAGCAGGTCATTCTTGATACCGATTTGGCAACGCTCTATCAGGTCGAAACAAAAGCACTGAACAGGGTTGTAAAGAGAAACGAGAACCGTTTCCCCGAAACCTTTTGCTTTCAACTTACCGAACAGGAAGTAAAATCTTTGAGGTACCAATTTGGCACCTCAAACGTTGGGCGGGGCGGGCGGCGTTACTTGCCCTTTGCGTTTTGTGAGCAGGGTGTTGCGATGATGTCTGCAATGTTGCGAAGTGAAGTAGCGGTAGAGGTCAGCATTGAGATAATGAATGCCTTTGTAGAAATGCGGAAAATGCTTATCAGCAACGCTTCGCTGTTTCATCGGTTGGATAATATCGAACTGAAACAATTACAAGCCGACGAAAAATTTGAAGAAATCTTTAAGGCTTTGGAAAGTGACAAGCTCTACAGCGAAAAGGGTATCTTCTACAACGGACAGGTATTTGATGCCTATACCTTTGTTTCCGATATTATCCGAAATGCCGAACGTTCCATTATCCTCTTGGATAATTATGTGGATGACACGGTATTGACCTTATTGGGGAAACGGAATAATAATGTAACCGCTACAATCTATACCAAAAGCATCAGCAATCAGCTACGGCTGGATTTACAACGGTACAACAGCCAATATGCTCCCATTGAAATTGAGTTGTTTTCAGATGCTCACGACCGCTTTTTGATTATTGACGATACAGAACTTTACCACATCGGAGCATCGCTCAAAGATTTGGGTAAAAAATGGTTTGCCTTTTCGAGAATGGATATAGAAGTCGGCAGAATGCTTCAAATTCTGAACACTCCATAAAACAAAACCCTCCGAATTTTCAGAGGGTTTTGTTTTAGCCTTTAGATGCTTCCAAAGATACTTTTCTGAACTCCTTTAAAAGTTTCTCCAATTCAAGAGATGCCTTACGGGCTCTCGTACCTGCTGCCTTGTTTCCTTTTTCTGCCTGTAATTCTGCATCTGCTTTTAATGTATCTTAGTTTGTGTTAGTAGTATTCGTATTTTTTATTAAATATTAATTATGGTGTATTTTTGAATATTGGTGCTATTGGTAAATCTAAATAATGAACAAATTCCGTATTATAAAGGTTTTTGTATTCTATTGCCTGGGCTAATTGTGTTAGGAAAAGTTTTATATGATAATACTTTTGCGTATTAATTGCGTTATGAATTACAGGTAGGGAATTATATACGTTATCTATAAAAGTATATACCGGATATTCATAATAAACAGTTGCTTCAAGACTCCCGCCATTATTTACAAATAGCTCTATATCTGATTGTCCAAGATCATTATAACGAAATTCATACCCTATTAGACCTTTTTCCAAATCTAATATGAAGTTATGTCTGTACTTATTTTCAATACCATCGTAAACTTCATCAAAATTAAGTGTAGTAAGGTCAAATGATGTGGTTTTACAGACCAAAAAAGAAATAATTTCGTCGTGTTCTACGCTATTATATTCCTTTTTGCAACATTTACCTATAGAGCTCTCACGCAATTTTTTGTTTGTTGCTAACTTTACAAGGGCTGCTTTCAATTCTGCCTTACTCAGTGTTGATTTAACTTCTCCAATCGCAATAACACTTTCAATAGAGAAAAAATTAATATGATTTTTTTCTAAAATCGGAGATTCGTCATTTTTGTAAACAACAATATCAAGTTGTGTACTTACCCGATCATCTGGTGTAATGATAAAACCATCCGAAACTTTATGTCTGGTAAAATGTTTAACAAGTTCTTTTAACGCACTTTCTCTGTATTTTCCATATTCTCCGGGATGAAACAATTTATTTTGATCATCAAAAAAAATTGATGTACTATCCAATACGAAGGTTGATACAAAGTTTTCAATTTTTCTATTGACTACAGTTTTAAATATTCTGTTACTCATGATTATTTAGATTGATTAGCTCCACAACTAAAGATTTAGCAAATAGGTGTTCTTAAATCTTCTTTTTGTTTTGCTAAAATACAAAATAAATCACTCGCTATCAATATTCTTACGCCAAACCCTGCCTCTCAACGCCAAACCCTGCTACTTTTATTACTCCGTTTCTCCCCTTTGATACCTTTCGGTCATCACAAATTGAAAAGTATCAATTAAAATAGAAAATCAATGAATGTGAAAGGAAAAAAATATGATGTCATATACGCTGACCCTCCGTGGCATTTTAAAGTATGGAGCAGAAAGGGAGCAGAACGAAGTGCGGAAATCCACTATCAGACCCAAAGTGTGGAATTTTTAAAGGAGATGAATATACAGGCTATTTCTAAGCCTGACTGTACCCTTTTTATGTGGGCTACTTTTCCTTGTCTAGAACAGGCATTAGAACTTGGAAAAGCGTGGGGATTTACCTATAAAACAGTCGCTTTTACGTGGGTAAAAACCAATATAAATAATGAAAAGCCATTTATGGGGATGGGATATTACACACGGGCAAATGCCGAAATAGTCCTTCTGTTTACCAAAGGAAAACCACTTGCCAGACACGCAAAAGATGTTCCGCAGGTGCTTATATCTCCCCGGGGCAGGCATTCAGAGAAACCTGATGAAATCAGGAAGCGAATAGTCCGCTTGTTCGGTAATGTAGCCAGAGTAGAGCTTTTTGCAAGACAAAATTCAAGGGAGGACAACAATACTTTCAAGGGATGGGATGTATTCGGTAACGAAATAGATAATTCGATAGAAATACCTGAATAGACTTTTATGCCAAATCCTACCTCTCAAAGCCAAACCCTGCCACATCTTCAAAGGTACTTATGTACTGCTATAATTTTAGGCTTTCAGTAAAATTCTAAACAAAATTATAGTATGAGTACACAGCAAAAAGACTTGTCGCATTTCAGATTACGGTTACAGGAATTACTAAACAGTAGTTTCCCTGAAAAGGCACACGACCAAAAATTTATTGAGCAACGTTCCTCGTGGGCTGCCAATGCCTACGAGGGTGCGTTTCGCTCCGGAAATGCTATCGACCAATGCAACGAAATAGCCAATTACATACTTTTCGAGGGGCTGCACTTTTCCAAGTTTGATACGGTTTTCCAAGTGGTCTGCAATGAGTTTGATACCCTGATGGCAGACGAGGAACTGCGACCATTTGCCCTTAAAATGCTCCCTGTCTGCGAGCCTGTTTTTTCAAGATATACACTAACCGATGATTTTGCATACGGTTATGAGTTTGACCTGCTCTATACCGAAATAACCGGAGCAATCGCAATATGGATAGAAGAAAATGGGCTTCAGTAAAAAGCAACATCTCCAACAGAATATTGATGCGCTGCGGATTGTTTTTACATTGGAAAAGGAGAAACGGCAAGCCACCGTAAGCGAAAGACTGTCATTGATGCGTTACAGCGGATTTGGCGGTCTTAAATTCGTTCTGAACCCCATAGCGGACGATATAGACATCAACCATTGGCG
>DASRQG010000676.1:0-6458 GCA_035645995.1 Mariniphaga sp.
ACAACCTGCCAATTACCGTTTTCATCCGAAGTATAATTAAATTTTAAAGCAGTAGCCCCTTTATACGCTGTTGTTGATGCAGGAACTTTATCGTTGAACTGTGGAGCTGAAGGTGGATAAGCATGTTCAAAAGTACTCTCACCTAAATTTGAGATATTTACAACTCCCTGATCATAATAAGTACTGTCGGTAGCTTCAGAAAAGAAATAAACTTCCTGCGCTCCGGCTGATTGCCATAATACAACAGCCCCAACCCACAACAGCATCATTTTTATCATTATTTAATTTAAATGAGGACTTTCAAAGCCCAATATTTTAAGTCCACGCTGAACATCTTCATTTTGCATAAATAAATTCCATAATAATCCGGTACGGTGGTTTTCAATCATCACCGGAACCGGTCCCTGATCAATAGCAAGGTATCGTTTAGGATACCAATCATATTCTCCGCTAAAAGCATCATAGAAACCATACATTCCCCAAATTCTATCTCCAAGGTTATCGTAGAAATGGCGGATAACTTTCATAACTTCATCGGGAGCATATGGATATGAAGATAGAGCAGCAGTAGGAGTAATAACTCCGACATCCATTCCCGGATGATGTCCTGCGTATCCTGTCTGTTCAGAATTACCTTGTGCTGGTTTCTCATCTGATCGGCCTTCAAAATATTGTACGGCTCCAGGCACTGAATAACTGGCAGTCAACCCCCAGCAATTATCTCCATAACCTTCATATTCATTAGGATTTTCAATGCAATGTTGTCGATTAATCATGGTATGTGCCACATTCATCTCCCAATAATTTGCATACCGATCAGATAATCCACGAGGATCAAGGCCCAGATAGGAATAATGTGCCCAAAATAATGGGCCTCCGGTATTGGTATTTGTTCGATGCTTCAGTTCGAGAGTATATCCATAAGCCTCAGATTTTTCAACGATAGCACCTCCCTGAGCCCACCCCTGATGATACACTTCAGGCAAAATGGGATAGGTTGGTGAGGAAGCTGCCAAAATATAGGTAATCAGGCACTCATCATAACCAAGAATCTTATGATTCATTTGCCAGCCATGGTTTGGCGACCAATGCCAATATAAAACACTTTCACCATTCCGTGTATGCCAGTTCCATTCAACTTCTTTCCATAGCCTGTCAATTTTAGCAGCCAGTTCTTTTTCACGAATATTTCCATCACGAAAATATTCCTTTACAGTTAGTAAACCCGCTACCAGAAAAGCAGTTTCCACCAAATCACCACCGTCATCATATCTACTAAAAGGTTTCACTTTTCCAGTTTCCCCATTGAGCCAATGTGGCCAGACCCCATGAAATCGATCAGCCACTTCTAAAAAATTCACCATCTTCAGTAAACGATCTACTCCTTCCTCCCTACTAATAAAATCTCTTTCTATACCTACAAGAATTGACATTAAACCGAAGCCGGTACCGCCTGTCGTGACAACATGTTTATCATTTTGGGGATATATGTTATCTTCATGAAAACGTTCAGGGGCCAAACCCGAATTAGGTTCCGCTCCATCCCAGAAATATTGGAAATAACGATACTGAATGGTGTCAAGAAGCTGATCATCAGAAACCGTTATAGTATTACTTACAGGTTCAGCGCTTTTTTTAGAAGGAGCACATGCTGAATAAAGACCTATCAATGTAAGTATCATCAAATATTTCATACGTGTTAATTGTTTTAAATTGCTCTATAGAACTTGTATGACTGCATTTTTAAACTCCTTAGATATTACTGAATCATGCATGTTTTATCATTGCATCCAGCTAAATAGTAAATTCTGTTAAAGTAGAGACTGTCAATTTAAGTACTGACAGTCACTACTTTTATTCATTATCATTAAATTACCAAACAAATAATTCAAAATAGATTTAAATATTTCATTCCATATCATTAATCATCTGTTGAATTTCTTCCTGAGTAAGTGCTCTGTTAAAAATACGCAATTCATCCATTAAGCCCACATCGGAGAGATGATTCCATTCAGTAAACCGGGGTACTCCTGACATAATGGAAAGTACATCAGCACCCGTCCAATCAATTCCGTCGAAATCACCTTCACTTACAACCTCTCCATTTATATAAACAGCTGCATGATTATCCGAAACCGAGAATGCAAAGTGCACCCATTCGGCCGTTTCTGGATCAACAGTTGCATTTGCACCACCATCAAACCATGAATCACTTTCACCTGTACCCAGATTCAACTTATAAATTAATCCATTTGCATGTGATTCCCTAAAAAAGCGGAAGCCTGAATTTCGCAAGTTTTGAACATTGGGATATTCGGCATTTTCAGTATCTTCCGGACTTAATACCAGTATTCCGGCGTTACCGGATACACCAGATACATTCATCCAGAAAGCAGCGCTAAACTCATTATTATGAAACCGTGTAGCAGGAACAGTAAGATAAGCATCTTCTGCACCTACATAAGCTTGTCCTGCTATTCCTTCTTCAAATCCCGGAGAACCCACAACAGTAGCTTCTGTACCGGTTGCCATATCTACATAATCACCATCGAAAGGCATATAAAATATTTCATCATACTGCCCTTCAAAGTCAGGAATCCCACCCGATTCTTCTGCAATAATAGCTTGTATTTCTTCCTGAGAAATGGATCTGTTAAAAAGGCGCAATTCATCCATCATACTTTCATCTGAGAGATGATCCCACCCATTAAAACGGGGAGCTCCTGACATAATAGATAACAAATCTGCACCTGTCCAATCGATTCCATCAAATTCACCCTGATTAACTACATTACCATTAATATAAACTGTTGCCTGATTGGCTGAAATCGAGAATGCAAAATGCACCCATTCAGTTTCTGCCGGATTTATTGAGGCAGTAGCTCCACCATCAAACCAAGCTTCTCCATCACCAGTTCCAACATTCAATTTAAAGGTTTGACTGGTAGCACTTCCTTCTCTAAAGAAACGGAATCCGGCAGTACGGTCATTCTGCGCATTAGGATTGGCTGCATCAACCGGACTCATAACAAGAATACCGGCACGGGTAAGTGGTGCGGATATATTCATCCAGAATACTGCTGAAAATTCATCTGACTGCAATTCTTCTGCGGGGAATGTCAGATAAGCACCTGAAGCACCTGAATAAGCATTCCCTCCTTTAACTCCGGTTCCGACAAATCCGGGATTACCTACCTCATCAGCAGTTTGAAAAGAAATCATTTCAAGATAATCTCCATCGAATGGCATATAAAAAATCTCACCTTCATATTTAGGAACATATGGAGGGACCTTTTCGAAATTTCGGGCTGTAGTCGTGCTTTTGCCTTCGATGTCTGTGGCTGTGATTTCCAAAACATGTGCTCCTGTATGAACACTATCATAAACAAATTCATGAAGAAATCTTCTGTAATCGATAAACTCATCGAAGGAGGCAATTTGGGTACCATTTAATGCTACAGTTACTGATACAAGTTCAATATCATCAGTTGCTTCAAACTGAATGGTAACAGGTGCTACTGCATCAGGCAATTGAAGCTGGTATCCTTCTGCAGGTGCCTGTATTATTACTTGCGGAGCCTCTTCATCCGGACCGGGATCTACTCTGCTTATCGGATCAATTCCTTCATTACAGGCAATCATTATAGAAACTGCCATGAAAGATGTTGATAAAAGCCTAAATATTTTCATTGTATTTCTTTTTAAAGTTCCAATACTATTCTTCACCCAGAATTGGTAATAGATCTACTTGATTTTGCGGATAAGGCAGATAAATATCTTCGGAAGGATTAAAAGTACGTCCATCATAACTCAGTTCATTATAAGTTTCCAGACGAATCATGTCATAATAGCGTATTCCCCATTCCATTGCAAGTTCGGCAAACTTTTCCTCCATCACCTGATCTGCAGTAACACCAGTTAGAGGAGTTAACCCTGCCCGTTCACGAACCAGGTTAACGGCATCGTCGGCAGTCATTACAGTACTTGTAGCTCCCCGGGTTAATGCTTCGGCATGCATCAAGAGAATTTCCGCATATCGTATAATAGGCCAGTTTTTATTAGAACCATAAGTTGTACGGCCGGGTGTTAATTGATTAGAAGGCAAGTAATGTTTTCCACTTGAAAAGATGGCTCTGTCAAAGTCATTTATAATATCTCCTGAAGGTGTAACATTGCTGATCCATCCGGGTAATTGTGAATAATTGGGATCAGATTTCAATTCTTCTATTCCACTATTTGTAAAAAGAACACTGGTTTCTAAGCGTATACGTTCACCTCTGTCGAGCATAAACTTGATCCATTTCAGACTGGGTTCAAAGAACCCCCACCCGGCTGTAACGCCTTCTACTAAGGGAGTCCAGCTTTGAGGGCCATACGGGCTCCAATTATGGTTACGGCTTGTACCTGATCCCTGTCCGAAATCAGAATATTGAAATTCCAGGAGGTTTTCATCAGCCAGCTTACCCGGTATTTTAAACAAGTTATAAAAATCAGGAAACAAACTAAAATGACCAGAGCTAATTATTTGGGAGGTAGCATCTGCCACAGCTTGATAGTTCTCCAACTCAAGATTTGCCAGAGCTTTAACTGCCAGCGCAGTAAACCTCGTCACACCCCCTTTCAAATCTGTTCGTTCATTGGGATGAACAGCTGGAAGAGATGGAATAGCCTCATCCATACGGCTTGAAATGTATTCCATTACTTCTTGTTTAGAAGAGATAGTTGATAACAGCAATTCAGAAGGATCGGTTGAGACAGGTATTAATACATCTCCCCAAACTCGCGAAACCTGAAAGAGCAACCAGCTTTCAACAACCTTTGCTTCTGCAACATATTGATCAGCAATAGCAGGACTGGCTCCATTCTCCCTATATAGTTCAAATTCATCCATTGCAGATAGTGCAATAAAAATATCACTATATAAACCCTGCCAAACCGCATTATACATCCAAAAATCCTTATTGTACCTGTAAAAATCCGTTTCAGCATAATCCTGTTGATCACCTAATCCGCCATGGTTAACATCATCACCTCTTACAGCAATAAGCAGATGGTTCTCCCATCCCCTGTCATATAGTTCGCCATAAACACCTACCAAGGGTAAAATAATGTTCTCTGAGATTGTATAATCCGTTGCTTCAGTGAATATTGTATTTTCGGTGGGTTCATCAAGCAAATCATGACAAGACACTAAAGCCACAGTCATGGCTATTATCACTACTATTTTTGAAATTCGAAATATCCTTTTCATAATCTATAAGTATTAACGAGTTTAAAAATTGATACTTAACCCTAAAGTATATACCGCCGGAATCGGATATGTTTGGCGGTCAACCCCATCCTGAACTTCAGGATTAAAACCATTATACTTAAATAGTGTAAGAGGCCGTTCAGCAGTTAATGAAATTCGTGCATCTGATATTGCAGATCCGAACCATTCCTGATCTCTTAAATGATAAGATAACTGAACATTTTGTACACGGAAAAAATTTCCTTCTTCAACTAAATAATCACTCATCCGTTGATTCCATCCTTTCCTTAATCCCGCCGAAGAAGGATACTTGTTAGATGTACCTTCTCCATGCCATCGATTATTTGCTAAATCGGCATCCATATTTAAATCTGAGGTCCAAATTACTTCTCCCCTTTTCCTGTTTAAGATCTTATTCCCTGCCTGCCCCATCACATAAGCATTAAGGCTAAGATTCCTATAATTTATACCTAAATTTCCACCATACATAAATGAAGGAAAGTAAGAGCCTAAAACCACCCGATCGTCATCGTTAATTGCATCATCTCCATTTTGGTTCTTATATTTAAAATCACCTGGCTGCAGGTTATTATCAACTGCAATAGGATCAGCCATTATTTCTTCCATATTTTGATATACTCCTTCAACTTCATACCCAAAAAAAGCAAGTAATGGATGTCCGACTATAGACCTCTGCCTGAATTCTGCCGTACCTCCGTCAATATAATTTTGCCCGTAAAGGTCACGTACTTCATTTTTGAGTGTTGATAGATTCAACCCCAGACTATAAGTAAAGTCATTGGTTACGTTATCATTCCAGTTAAAAACAAGTTCTAACCCTGAATTTCGTATAACCCCGACATTCCGAAGCACGGAACCACCAATAGCAGGAATATTTACATTAATTGCAGCGTTCTTTGTGTCACGTATATAATAATCTGCTTCAATCGACAAACGACTGTTCAACATCCTGGCGGTCAGCCCGACATTTGTTTCTTCAGTAAGCTCCCATTCCAGAAATGGGAATGTACTGGAAGTTGTAGTACCTGGTGTTAATTGGTCGTCTATTGCAGTCTCAAGAGTACCTGTAGTTCGTGCTCCTTCACTAGCCTGGATTTTATCATTTCCTAATTGACCCCAGCTGGCGCGAAGTTTAAGAAAGTCCAGATTAGGAGTATTAGTCATGAAAGGTTCTTCAGTTAAAACC
>DASRQG010000677.1:0-8615 GCA_035645995.1 Mariniphaga sp.
TCTGTTAAAAAGATCAACTGGCTTTTAGTCTTCTGATAGTTGACCTGTTGAATTTATTTTCGGCATATTCGCGTGTTATAACCAATTCTTCCACCTTTTCAGAAGGCATTTCATACATCGCGTCGCTCATTATATTCTCACAAATAGAGCGTAGTCCACGTGCACCCAATTTAAACTCGATTGCTTTTTCCACGATGTAATGGAGAGCTTCCTCTTCGAACTCGAGGTTAATTTTATCAAGTTTAAACAGTTTTTTGTACTGTTTGATCACTGAATTTTTTGGCTCAGTAAGAATGCTCCGGAGCGCATTGCTATCGAGCGGATCGAGGTGTACCAGCACCGGAAGCCTGCCGATTATCTCAGGTATCAGGCCAAACGATTTCAGGTCCTGGGGTGAAATATACTGCAACAGGTTTTCACGTTCAATTTGGTCTGCCTTTTTAGCAGCGCTGTAGCCAATAACTTTGGTATTCATTCTACTGGCAATTTTACGTTCAATGCCATCGAAAGCACCGCCACAAATAAACAAGATGTTTTTTGTATCGACCGGAATAAGTTTCTGTTCGGGATGTTTACGTCCGCCTTGTGGTGGAACATTAACGATGGACCCCTCAAGCAGTTTCAGTAAACCTTGTTGAACGCCTTCACCTGACACATCACGTGTGATAGAAGGATTATCACTTTTACGGGCAATCTTATCAATTTCATCAATAAATACGATACCACGTTCAGCTGCTTCCACCACATAGTCGGCAGCCTGCAACAAACGGGTAAGAATACTTTCGATATCCTCCCCAACATAACCGGCTTCAGTAAGCACGGTGGCATCTACAATTGTAAATGGCACATGCAACATTTTTGCGATTGTACGTGCGAGCAGTGTTTTACCGGTACCGGTTTCACCTACCAGTATGATATTAGATTTTTCAATTTCTGTTTCATCCTTATCGTGCGGTTGTGTTAACCGTTTGTAATGATTATAAACAGCAACAGAAATAATTTTCTTAGCTTCATCCTGTCCGATCACATACTGATCAACAAATTCCTTGATTTGCTTAGGCTTAAGCAACTGCACCCCAGCCAAATCAAAGGTATTATCTTTCTTTATTTCTTCCTGGATAATTGAATACGCCTGTTCAGCACATCTATCGCAGATATGACCTTCAATTCCAGCGATTAAAAGGTTTACTTCCTTCTTTTCGCGTCCACAAAAGGAGCATTTATCCATTCTGATTTTATTTACCATTCTAACCTACTTTCACTTTTGCCTTACCAATATTTCATCGATCATTCCATATTTAACGGCTTCATCAGAAGTCATCCAATAATCGCGGTCGGCATCTTTTTCAACTTGTTTCACAGGCCTTCCGGAATGTTCAGAAATAATGCTATAGAGTTCTTTTTTAATTTTCAGGATTTCGCGGGCAGTAATTTCAATATCAGAAGCCTGTCCCTGTGCCCCGCCCATAGGTTGGTGAATCATGATACGTGAATGCGTCAAAGCCGAACGTTTTCCCTTAGCACCGGCAGTAAGCAAAACTGCTCCCATTGAAGCAGCCATACCAGTACAGATAGTAGCCACATCAGCAGAGATATATTGCATAGTATCATAAATTCCCAAACCGGCATGTACATGTCCGCCGGGTGAATTCAAATAAATCTGAATATCTTTTGCAGGGTCTGTTGATTCGAGGAACAGCAACTGAGCCTGAATAATATTAGCAACTGTATCATCAATTGGAACACCCAGGAAGATTATCCTGTCCATCATCAACCTTGAAAAGACATCCATTGATGCAACATTCAGCTGACGTTCTTCTATAATAGTTGGCGATATATAATTCCCGAAAGTTGAAGAGTAGCTTTCAAGGGTAAGGCTGCTAATTCCAGCATGTTTTAGTGCGTATTTGTCAAATTCGTTATTATTTTTCATTGTTACAAATTTTTACCAGTTATGCTGTAAAGGTACAAAAAAACCCGCTGAAACAGACCTTCGATTGCTTAAGACAATTTTTCAAATTCTTCGCGTGAAATTTCTTTTTCTTCAACAGCAACTTTTGATTTGATAACTTCAACCGATTTATCCTCTAAAAGTTTATTTTGAAGGCGTTCTTTTTCTTCAGGTTTTTCAAGAATTATTTTTGCAAAAGATTCGAGTTGTTCTTCGGGGGCATCATAAATTCCGTACTGGCTATATTGTGCCTGAGCGAAATTCTTAGCCAGATCAAACAGATCGTCTTCTTCCACTTTTAATTCGTTCTCCTTAATAATAACATCTTTAATCAGCTGCCAGCGCAAATCGATCATAAATCCGTTAAAGTCATTCTCTATTTGTTCATCGGTGACATCCTTATTCGTTTCACGCAACCAGCGTTTCAGAAATTCTTCAGGAAGTTCGGGGTTAAGTTTCTCAACCAACATATCGCGTACATCGGTAGCGAATCTTCTATCGGAAGCCTGTTTCAGGTTAGCAGCAATCTCTTCCCGCAATTTATTTTTAAATTCTTCCTCCGTTTTCACATCAGTCTCTTCACCATACATCTTCTTAAACAGTTCTTCATTCACTTCAGCTTTTTCGAAACGGGTAATTTCTTTGATTGTAAAGTTAAAAGTGCTGTTAAGATCATCAGCCTGTTCATGGCTGATTTTCAGCAGGTGGCCTACTTCGTGGCGGTCATCATAAGCAACCACGGGATCGAAAGTAAGCGTATCTTCCTTCTTTTTACCCAGGAACTGATTTTTAATTTCTTCATTTTTAATAAGGTTAACCGTTAGGAGGACACCCTCGGCACGTATGCCGTCTTCTTTAACCTGACCTTCTTCGTCAAGTTCTACAAAATCTCCTCTTACCAGGCATTCATCAGCAACCTCATCGGCTTCAACGCTTTGTCCCAACTGTGAAAGGATCATATCAATCTGTTGATTGATCATTTCGTCAGATACTTCGATATTATAATAAGTAAGTTTATCGTTTTCATCGACTACCACTTCAAATTTCGGAGCCAGACCTATGTCAAAAGCGAACTCATAATTTTCGTCGGTATCCCAATTGATTTCCTTTTGATGATCGTCGCTTGGCAGCGGTTCTCCTAAAACCTGAAGTTTTTCTTCTACCAGATACCGCATAAGGTTTTGAGAAAGCATCTTGTTGATTTCTTCGGCAAGCACAGCTTTACCTACTCTTTTACGAATAAGTCCCATTGGAGCTTTCCCCGGCCTGAATCCAGGAATAGAAGTTCTTTGTCTGTATTCTTTCAGTTTTTCCTCGACTGTTTTTTCGTAATCCTGTTTCTCAATTAAGACCTTGATTACAGCATTAACATTGCCATTATTTTCTCTGGTAATATTCATCTTATTCTAAATTGTTAATTTCTAAGGTACCGTCAATAAAAAAATGGATAATTTCAAGTTGTTCTTTCACCGGACGCATATTACCAAAGTATCCGGCAAGTGGGAGCATAAAATTTATAGAACTCCTTTACATAAAGCCACCGCCGGCAAATCCCTATGGGGAGGGCCGGCGATGCTGTGCGGACGAAGGGACTCGAACCCCCACGCCTTTCGGCACCAGATCCTAAGTCTGGCACGTCTACCAATTCCGCCACGTCCGCGAAACAGGGCGCAAAGTTAATTATTTTTTTTAATTATAAAACAAACTTTATTTCCATTCTACAATTGTTCCTCTATTTTCATTCTGAAGCTCCTTGGGTAAGGTTTCTTTTATTTCTCTCCAAAGCAAATTTATTAATTTATGCTTTGCAAAATGACGCGAATAGGCAAGACTCACTTCACGCAATGGCTTAAGATTACCAAAAGAGCGTACATTACTAAGCCTGTTTTCAGACATACCAATTTTTGCCAGTTCCGGAATAAGGGTAATCCCACCCTCTCTGTCAACAATATTCATTAAAGTTTCAAGTGATCCGGCTTCAAAATGAAACGGCAGCTTACTATCAACAGTACCTAAAAATGAACATAAATTAATCACCTGGTCACGGAAACAATGCCCATCGCTCAAAAGCCATATTTCAGGGGTAGCAATATCCTTGAGGGTAATGGTTTCTTTTTGATGCAATGGGTGTTTTGGATTTATATACACCAGCATCTCTTCGTAAAACAAAGGTTTTTCGATAATTTTTTCTTCCTTCAAAGGAGTAACAAGCAACCCCACGTCTATCAGGTCCTTTTGCAAAAGCCTGACAATCTCAACTGTTGTCTTTTCCACCACCTTTACATGTATATTCGGATAGAGTTTTTTGTATTGCCCGATGAATATTGGCAGCAGATAAGGTGCCAGTGTAGGAATTATACCAATCCGAAGCGTTCCGGAAACCTCATGCTTATGATCTTTAACAATATTTTCTATCTCCTCAGATTCTTTCAGCACGACACGAGCCTGCTCAATAATGCGTTGTCCTACATCAGTCGGTATGAGGGGCTGTTTGCTTCTGTCGAAAATTATTACTTCCAAATCTTCCTCAAGCTTTTTAATCTGCATCGACAAGGTTGGCTGAGTAATAAAGCAAGCTTCAGCAGCCCGTCCGAAATGACGATAAGTATCAACGGCAACAATGTATTCTAGTTGGGTAAGTGTAATCATCCTGGTTATTTTTGACCAGCAAAGATAGATAAAATCTATCAATCTTATAATTTCACCACAAAGCTTTAAAAGTGTTATGGATAATTTAACATCAGATAAAGCGTTACTTTATCAGAGAGAACAATGAAATAGTTTTATAAACGGTTGAAAACATTATTTTTGTGAAAAAAATATAACATGAAATTTTCGATCACCTTTATTTTAATATTCGTCACATTGATATTTGCCGGATGTGGCCCGTCGGATGAAGAAAAAGCAAGTATGAAGCTAAGACAGGCGGAAGCCTTACTTGCAAAACAAGATACTGTTGCTGCCCTAAAACAGCTTGACAGCATACCTATGTTATATCCGAAGGCAGAATACGCTGTTAATGCCTCACAGAACCTAAAAAAAGAAGTTCAATTTGAATTGCTCCATCGTAAAGAGTCGATGCTGGATACCTTGAAAGCACGAATTATTGAACTAGAGCAACCATTTCAGAAAGAAAAAACAGAATTTGACCGATACACTCAATATATACATAAACGTCAGAATTTTCAAAGGGCATGGGACCGGTCGTTTATTCAGGTACATTTAGATGAACGGGGAGAAATTTATCTCAGCAGCAATTATCATGGTAAAGAATGGCTGAATCACACGGCTCTCAGGGTTTATGATAAGGGAGATGATGCAAAAACTGAAGAAATACCGGTAGGAAGTGCCGATAACCACCGCAGTGATTTTCTGGAAGCCAAATGGGAGAAAGTTTCTTACAGGGATGGCAAAGACAATGGAGTAATGGAATTCATTGCAAACAACAAAGACCGGAATCTTAAAGCTGTATTTTTAGGAAAGGAATATTACTATATTATTCTGGAAAGCTATGACAAGCAGGCTGTAATTGATGCCCTTGCCTTATCCAAAGCCCTACAGGAGAAAAAGAAACTGGAGGCGGAGCTTAAGTCATTAAGAAAAACATTAAATATCACATAATCTGTTCCACCTCTTCGGGGGGATCGGCTATAACAGCCTGATCGCCATTTATGACAACAGGACGTTGCAGTAATTGGGGATTTTCTACCAAGGCCTTTATCCATTCTTCATCGGATAAATCCCGGTTTCGGTATTTTTCACGATAGAGTTTTTCCTGCTTACGGATCAGTTCTATAGGTTGACGGCCCGTTTTTTCAATTATTTCACGGATTTCAGATTCAGAAATTCCTTCACTCATATATTTTTTAACATCTAAGGTATACCCCTTCTCCTCGAGGTATTTCAGTCCTGCACGGCTCTTCATGCAGCGTGGGTTATGATATATTTTCATGACGACATAATGCTGTGTTTTTATAAAATTGTAGGTATCTTCCTGTGCCCTGTATGATGCATTTTTATTGCTTTTGTTGTATTTATTCTGAAGCAGCGGGTCCAATATCCGTGCCTTCGTGTTATCACGCAATTGGATGTTCAGCATTTCCATCAGTTCGTTCTTGATCTCCTTATCATATACCGGGCATGCAATTTCAATTCGCCTGTTCAGATTTCGGGGCATCCAGTCGGCCGATGAAATATATACTTTTTCATCACCTCCATTATTAAAAAGAAATATACGAGAGTGTTCGAGGTATTTATCCACTATGCTTATAGCCCTGATATTTTCGCGCAACTTCTTTTGGTCCAGTTTTAACCCAAATATTCCTCTGACTATAAGGTCAATTTTCACACCGGCTTTAGCTGCCCTGTATAATACGCTCATCATCCCAGGGTCGATCAGACTATTCATTTTAAGCACCATACGGGCAGGTATCCCCTTTTTTGCAAATTCAATTTCTTTTTCGACAAGTTCAGTAAAAGCATTTCGCATAAAAAAGGGACTTACAATAAGGTTTTCGTATCGGTTGTGGCGGTAGTTCTGCTTAAAGAAACTAAAAACCATTTCCACTTCATCTGCAATTCGGGGATCCGCAGTCAGAAGTCCCTCATCGGCATATACCCTTGCAGTACCTTCATGAAAGTTACCTGTACCTATATAAGCATAGTTTCTATCCTTTCCATTCTCGCTTCGTTTTATCCAAACCAGCTTGCTATGAATTTTCATACCCGGGATGCCATTTATAACATCGGCACCTTCCTCCTGCAGTTTATTTGACCACATAATATTGGCTTCTTCATCAAAACGTGCCTGAAGTTCGATCACCACTGTTACCTTCTTACCGTTCCGGACGGCATTCAGAAGGGCATTAACAATCCGTGAAGCAGGAGCAACCCTGTAGATAGTAATACCAATCTCTTTCACCTGCGGGTCGATAGCTACTTCGCGGAGAAAATCGATTAGATGATTAAAGGTTTGATACGGGAAATGAAGCATTACATCCTTTTTTCGAAGTACCCTGAGAATGCTTGTATGAAGCGGCAAGTCTTTATTCCTAAATGGAGGGAGTTTGGGGTAATAATGTCTTTTTTTGCCAACTTCAGGAAAATCCATAAAATCCTTATGATTATGATATTTCCCTCCGGGAACTGTATGTTCTTCGGTATCGAGTTTCATTTTCTTCAGGATGAAATCGAGCAGATCGCCTGGAATTTCTCTATCATAGATTAGTCGTACCAGCTTGCCTTTTTTACGTTTTTTAAGGCTGCTGCTCATTTTCTCAATAAAACTTTTTGAAATATCATCATCGATATCCAGCTCGGCATCGCGCGTTATTTTAATTGTATAAGCTTCATATACGTCATAATCGAAATAAAAAAAGAGGTCGTTAAAGCAATACCTGATCACATCATCAAGCAGCATTATAAAGGTTTTCTTATTCTCTTTGGGAAGAACCAGAAAACGTGAAACAGAACGGCCGGGGATTCTTATCAGGGAATATGCAAAATCATTGGGATTCGACCTTTTCAACAATTTCACGGCAAGATAAACTGAACGATCGCGCAGGTAAGGGAATTTATTTTTTTTACTGAGCATGATCGGAACCAGGTTTGGCAGCACTTTTTCGTAGAAATACTTTTTCACAAACAAGCCCTGTTTATGGTTCAGTTCTTTCTCATTGATTATAAAAATATTATTCTGATTAAGCTCCTCAAGGATATCCCTAAGAATCTGTTGCACCTTTAACTGTTGCCCATAAACGATTTCAGCAATTTTTTCGTGTAGATCGCGCGGGGTATAATCACCCAGCATGTTTTCCTCATCCCTGCCCCAGTCGACCATCCGCTTGACCGTAGCGACTCTTACTCTAAAGAATTCATCGAGGTTGTTTGAAAAAATTCCTATAAAGCGTATGCGTTCAAAAAGAGGAGTATTAGAGTCTTCAGCCTCCTGTAATACTCTTTCATTAAATGAAAGCCAGCTAATCTCGCGATTTATAAAATCTTCATTTGAATACATAAGATGGAATTATAAACAAACCTCCTGTCGGCATTTATAGAAAATAATCTCTATAAAAATATAAAAAAAACTGATGTAGTTTGTTCAATGCTGGCTTTACTGCCCGCCAAATTCCATTAAATATGCTTTCATAAGGCCATCCAGATCCCCATCGAGGACAGCATTTACGTTTCCGGTCTCAAAATTAGTGCGCAGATCCTTCACCAGTTTATAAGGCTGGAGCACATAAGAGCGGATTTGGGAACCCCATTCGATCTTCTTTTTCTGTGATTCAATTTCCATTTCCTTTTCACGTCGTTTACGCAACTCAATTTCGTAAAGTTGTGATTTCAATAAACGCAAGGCATTTTCTTTGTTCCCTCCCTGGGTGCGGCTCTCTGTATTTTCAATAACAATACCTGAAGGCTCATGACGTAAACGCACGCCTGTCTCCACTTTATTAACATTTTGACCACCGGCACCTCCACTGCGGAAGGTCTCCCATGAGATATCAGAAGGATTAATTTCAATTTCGATGGAATCGTCAACGAGCGGAGCCACATAAACTGAAGTAAAAGAAGTCATGCGTTTGTTTTGAGCATTAAAAGGAGACAGCCGCACAAGACGATGAACACCGTTTTCACTTTTCAGGTATCCATAGGCAAAATC
>DASRQG010000678.1:0-10414 GCA_035645995.1 Mariniphaga sp.
TTAGTGTTCCCGAAGGAACAACCCTTACGCTTCGCATTTACGGAATGGATTTAGTATCGGCAGGAACGGCTTTCCGAAATAAGAATGTTGTGATTTCCGGAACAACGGCATCTTCCTGCGAACCTCAGACAGCTAATGCAGGAGGAAAACTCTCTGTTTGTAAAGGACAGGCAACACCTGCTTTGGCGGGTAGTGTCGGAGGTTCGGCAACAGCAGGGGTATGGTCTTCCGATGCAGGTGGTAAATTTACACCGAGTGCTTCGGACCTGAATGCAACATGGACTCCGCCAAGTGAATTTACAGGAACGGCAACACTTACTTTGACGACAACAAACGGTTGTTCCACACAAGCAACATCAAATAAAACGATAACTGTAAACAATATGGTGCAGGTAAATAATCCCCAAACCATTTGTCAGGGAGGAGGTTATTCCATTAACGGAAATACTTATACTTCTGCAGGAACTTATACAGATGTATTACAAACTCAAAACGGATGTGACAGTACGGTGGTCACAACTTTAACAATAGAAGAACCCGAGCTGAACATAGACGTGGCGACAAGCCAGGACGGTACAACGTTTACAGCCCTGGAAAACAACGCAAATTATCAATGGGTGCGGTGCGATGAAAATTATGCCCCAATCGGAGGTGTAACTACACAGTCTTTTACTCCTCAACAAACCGGCAGTTATGCCGTACGGTTAACCTCGTTACAATGTCCGAGCATTGTTGATTCGTCGAAATGCATCTCCATTAATAAAGACAATGTAGGAATTGTCGGTAATCTGCACGTTGCTGGTAATTCCGAGTTTACAGGAGATGTAACCATCCGAAACGGACTGAAGCTCAAAGGACTTGAAGCGGATTCCATTGACATAAATGATTCTACGGAACTATCGTTATTGTTTTTAAGAGGAGTGGACGGCGTTTTGAAGACGGGAGGAATTTCTAACTTACTTGACTTCATATACACCCCTCTTCCATTCCAATGTTTTGAAGGATATAGTCCCATCTGGTCAAATAAACCAGGAGTGCTATACACAGGACTCGCTCCATGCAATGGAAATGTAGGAATAGGAACCGATAATCCGGCAGCCCGGTTACATGTGATGGGAAGTGCGATTGCAACCGGAAACCTGCAAATAGGAAGGGGAGCAAGTAATGGAGCAATGATAACAGGCTATAGGCAAGGAGTAACAAATGCTGGTTTACTAAATCTGGGGCAATACAACCCACAAACACAAACAGAATTTACTGCATTGAACTTAAGATCTGACGGAGAGTTGACGTTGAACAGACAGGATAATGGGAATTTTTTCAAATTAATAAATATAGGTTTAAACGAACCTGTTCTGACAGTCGATGCGAACGGAGAATTGGCAATAAACAGACAAAACAGCGGGAACTTTATACACCTTAGAAATACCGATTTGGATATTTCCGTATTCACAATAGATGCAAACGGAAATCTGCGGGTGAGAAATGCCTCACGTGATGTTTTTCATATCAATACAAGCAATCAAACGGTATTTGCACGAAAAATAGTGGTTGATGAAGCTTTTTGGCCGGATTATGTTTTTGAAAAAAACTACAGATTGCGTCCGCTGGGAGAAGTGAAGCAGTTCATTGAGCAAAACGGTCATCTTCCGAATGTTCCCTCGCAAAAAGAAGTAGAGGAAAACGGTGTTGATTTAGGAAAAATGGTGAATGTGTTGCTTGAAAAAGTGGAGGAACTGACCTTATATGCCATTCAGCAACAAGAGGAAATTGAATGCCTGAAACAGTTATTAGAGCAGCAGGAAACAAATAAATAACATTAACCAAAACCTTTCTCATGAAAAAAATAGTGAATAAAGTACTGGTTGGCATAGTGTTATTTCTTGGTGTTGGAAATATGCATGCCCAATTAAATCAAATTATCTTAAATGGTAGTGATAGCGGTAATAAAACGTATATAGCAAATCAAAAAATAGAATTTCTTCCTGGATATTCTTTTACTGCATCATCAGTCAATAAAATGGTCGCGTACATTGATGCAGGAGTTATAGTTCCTTCATATTATACTGATTTATTTACAGAATCTGCATTTGAAAATCGTGAATTAAATACAAATTATAGTGTTGGATCTGTTTCAGGAATACCAAATGTATCAGAGACAGGGGCATTTACATATTCTGTTCCTATACAAATCCCTTTGGGAACGAACGGAATGGTGCCACAACTTGGAATAGGTTACAGCAGTCAGTCAGGAAATGGGTTACTGGGAATGGGATGGGATTTACAGGGCTTGTCTGTCATTTCAAGAACAAATAAAGATTTCTATCATGATGATGAAGTTAGAGTGATTCAATTTAATAATAGTGATGTTTTTACTTTAGACGGTAGAAGGTTACTAGGTGTTTCGGGTACGTATGGTGCAAGTGGAGCGGAATATGGAACAGAATCTGAAGATTTTTCCAGAATATACTCGCACGGAAATCAAGGGGGTGGACCAGCATGGTTTGAAGTAAAAACAAAGGAGGGTTATGTAATTGAATATGGAAAGACAATAGACGCTCGCTTGATTCATGGTACAACAGTACTGTTTTGGATGATTAATAAGATTACAGATTCACATGGAAACTATGTCAGTTATATCTATGAAAATGTTAATGAAGAATTTAGAATAAAAGAAATTCATTATACAGGAAATTCATCTGCAGGAATTTCTCCATATAACGTAATTCAAATTAAATACAAAGAGAGAGCAGATCAATATCATAATTTTATAAATTATAAAAAGATAGAAAGCAAATCTGTTATTGATAACATTCTCATTTTAACATCCGGACAGCAAGTCAAAAAATATGAATTTAAGTATGGATGCAAGCTTTATAGCTTTTTGAATGAAATAATTGAATATGGTTCTGGTAGTGATCGGGTAAATTCTACAATATTCAAGTATTCTATAGAAGATGAAGGAGAAATCGAAACCATAGAGGGATTAGGCTCTAATCAATTATATCTTACAGGAGACTTTAATGGAGATGGAAAGACAGATATTATAAAGGTATCTTCATCAAGCAGTACTCCTTTACAAAATGGAAATGATAGGGTAGTTATATCTAATAATCTGAGTTACCAGATTTTAAGCAACACCAATAATATAGATTTTGATTTTCAGCAAATTGGAAGTGGAAGTATAACATCTTCTAACTCTATAATTTTTGGTTATAGTGGAGGTCATTCGTATTATGGTCAGCCTGGATATGGAATGAATTTATTTGATTTTGATGGAGATGGGCAAACAGATATTTTTTATTATGAGGTCAACTCTTCAACAAATTCAAATAATGTCACTAAACATAGTATTTCAGGAGTGAAATTTCATAGGGCAGAGGTCAATAATGAAATTGTAAGTTTCTCATTATCTGCAAGTACAATTCAGAGCCTTGTTCCATATCATTACATTCGGAATATTAACAGGTTTTCATTCATAGGAGACTATAACGGAGACGGAATTTCAGATATCCTATATGTGACTCAGAATGAAAACGGAAATCAATTCAAGGCAGGAATCATAAGAGGAGGAAGTTTTAACACTAATATGACAGGAATTGGTTCAGGAAATCAGCAGATTGCTAATTTCTCCCAGAGTGAGATGTTGTTTTTAGCCAGTGCAGATCGTGTAGAAATCATTGATTACGATGGTGATGGAAAACATGATATAATGATTATCAAAGATACTATAACAAAAATCTATTCCTTTAATAAAGGAAATCCCGTTCCTTTTAGTGCTGAATTATTATATCAAGCAGGATTTCCAACAAAATGGCATGAGTTTGATTTAGGCGATTTTAACGGAGATGGAAGGACAGATATATTAACAAAATCTGCTGATGGAACAAAATTTACCGTTCATTATTCGAGAAGTAATAATTGGTTTGAACCGAAAGATTACACGTTTAAAAATGCTGGTTATGACAGTAATTTGGGAGGATTGATTATCTCAGATTTCAACGGAGACGGAAAGACAGATATTATACATCATTACACTCAAATTGGTGTAAATCAACCCAGAATGACAATTTATTATTCTAGTGGAGAAAAATTTATTACAGAGAGTAAAATTTTACAGCTTGTCACCGATCCACTAGGTGTGTACCATGCGGAGATATCCAGAAGAGCTCTTACAGGCAATTTTATGGGCAAGTCAAACACCCTAATATTACCAATTGGAATGTTCGGAAGTATAATAACACATTATGGACATTTGGATCTAAATCAACTATTTAAATTAACAAAAATTAAAGATGGATTTAATAATAAATTGGAAATTGATTATACGAATATTGATAATAACAGTATTGGCAATTATGGGCAGGTAATGAACCATCCAAACTCACCGAATTATCCGATAAGTAATTTTAACTATCCGCTGTCGGTAGTAAAGAAAATAACATCCCCAACTCCAACGGGAAGCACAGCTATTACTGAATATGCTTACTATGGAGGGAAATTTCATAAAAAGGGTAAAGGTTTTTTGGGATTTTTAAAAATAGATCAGGCCAATTCATTAACAGGAATAACAATATCATCTGAATACGAAATAAATCCAATAAAATTACAGCCGTATTTAAGGAAATTATCAACATTTTTTACGAGTAATCAAAGCCCTATTTCAGAGACAGTATATGAGCATCAATTCATAAGCTCTTTGCCCAATAACCGCTATTTACATTTAACCACGAAAGAAGAAACTATCAACCACATACATGGACGTATTTCTTCAACTATCTATGATTACAATAATGCAACGGGAAATCTGAATACCTCTACAACTGATAATGACGGAATTGAAACAACTGTAAAAACTTACAGTTATGGAACTTTCGGTTCTACATTAAATATTCCAAATAAAATTACACTATCTACTGTATCTGTTACAAGAAATGGAGAAGCTCCTTTTTCTTCCACTTCATACTTTAATTATAACGTACAGAAAGGAAGTTTGATAGAAGCAGTCCAGCACTATGGAACTGCAGACGCTGTTACAAAAAAAATGGAATATGATGGATGTGGAAACGTTATAAAGGAAACACTGTCTGCAAATGGAATACCACCAAAAATAAAAGAATACTTCTATGACAGCCAGAAAAGACTGGTTGTAAAGAATATAAATGAATTAGGACAGGAATCCTTTACCCAATACCATTCAATATTGAGTAAACCAATAAAAATCACAGACATTCATGGATTGATTTCAGAAATAACGTACGATGATTTCGGAAGAGTGCTGACAACTACAGATCCTTTAGGGAATACTTTAAACAAATCGTATGAATGGGTAAATACATCTCCTCCAACTCCTTCGGGAAATCCTTTACAGGCAGATGATATAATGTGGGAAATTACAAGTTTTGGAGCAGGAATACCGAAACAGACGACATCTCTGAATCGAATGGGAATGGAAAGACTGAACCGGATACAGGGAATGAATAATGATGTTATTACTGTTACGGCATACAATGAGAAAGGTCTTAAATTAACAGAAACGGCACCATTTTTTGAAGGAGCATCAGAAGTATTGGTAAATGACTATACATACGATGATTTCAATAGATTAACAAAAGAAGAAAACCAAACGGGAGAAACAATAATTACCTATCAATCGATAGGAGGTATTCTGAAAACAACAACGACTCACCCTGACGGTGTCATCAAAACAATGGAAGAAGATGCATCCGGAAAATTGATGAAAGCAATCGATGAAGGGGGTACGCTTATTTATTCCTATTTTAGTCATGGGGGGGTAAAAAACATAAAATTAGATGGTACAACAGTTGCCACTTCTGAATATGACAATTTAGGGAGACAGACCAAACTCATCGATGCCAATGCAGGGGAAACTTCTTATACATACAATGCTTTAGGAGAGCTTATGACTCAGACCAATTCCAACAATAAAACAACTCAGATTACCTATGATGCTGTTGGAAGATTGGTTCAAAAAACAATGCCCGACAGAACACTTAAAATGGAGTATTATACCCAGGGTAATGGACTGAACCGAATCAAAAAAATAATATATAACGAAGGAACGGAAGAATTCATTTACGATCAGTTTCAGCGTCCGTTGGAAATGAAACGAACAATTGATGGACAGGAATTTGTTTTTAAATATACCTATGACCAGTTTGGTAATGTTCAGAAGTTGGAATATCCGAGTGGGTATTTTGTAAAAAACACCTATAACAACAAAGGATACCTTGTAAAAGTAACTGATCCGGGGAATGCTGTTTTATGGCAGGCTGACGAACAGGATGCTATGGGAAGAATCATAAAATTTACTAAAGGTGATGGCATTCAGACAGAAATGAAATACAATTACCTGAATGCATTAGAGGAAATAAAAGCAGGAAATGTTCAGCATCACACGTATTTAACTGATTTAGAGAACGGAAATCTATTGGAACGGAAAGACCTTGTAAAAGGCCTGGTTGAAACGTTTCAATATGATAATATGGAACGTTTAACAAAAATGTTTTCTAGTCCACTGTCAAATCCGATGCTGACGTTCAATGACATAGAAATAGAATATGCTGACAATGGAAATATTTCTTTTAAAACAGATGTAGGAAACTATGCCTATCATACGGAAAAAACAAATGCGGTAATAGGTGTAGAAAACCCGAATGAATTAATATCATTCAATGCACAACAGATTATCTACAATGCATTTGCCAAAACAAAAACCATTACAGAAGGTAATCAGCGAATGTATTTTACCTATGGTTCGGACGATGAACGGGTAATGACCAAATTGGTAGAACTGGATGGCAGTAATGAAACAACGCTGATGAAAAAATATTTCTTCGGGTTGTACGAAAAAGAAGCAGAAGGTTCTGCAATACGCCATATAAATTATGTTTCTGCTGGTGATGGTACAATAGCAATTGTAGTACAGGAAAATACAGAGACAAATACATATTTCACTTATAAAGATCATTTGGGTAGTATTGTCGCTTTGACAGATGAAGAAGGGGATATCTTTTTTGAGCAAAGCTTTGACGCATGGGGAAAATATAGAAATCCGAATGATTGGTCATATAGCAATATTACAGAAGCACCAACATGGTTGCGTGGCTATACAGGACATGAGCATCTGACACAGTTTGATTTGATCAACATGAACGGACGTATGTACGATCCTGCAATAGGGCGTATGTTGAGACCGGATAACTTTGTACAGGAGCCTACCAACTCACAGAGCTATAACCGATACAGTTATGTATTTAACAATCCACTAAAATACACGGACCCTGATGGAGAATGGGCACAATATGTTATTGGTGCTATTTTGGGGGGTGTTAATGGTTGGCAGATTGGTAAGGCAACGGGAGCAAAGGGATGGGGAATGGCTGGATATGTCGTAGGTGGAGCAGCAATAGGGGCTTTGTCAGGCGGAGTCGGCTCATTGATAGCATCTTCCGGAGGAATAATGGCAAGTACGTCTGCAATAGTATTTAGTTCTGCTATCAGTTCAGTTGGATTTTCAGCATTAAGCGGAGGAGCTATTGATCCTGTTATTTCTTTTGGTGTAGGATCTTATAATTTTAAAACTAGTGAATTAGGCTATTTAGGAAAAAAGGGGAACACTACAGGGCAAAATTTAGGGTATGGATTAGGAGCATTGGCTAATGTATCTGATTTTCTAATGGGCTTCAATACAAATAATATACAAGACGTAGACTTGATTACAGAGCATAGTGATGCAATAGGACATTCTTCATTAGTAGAAAAAGGTACTATAACCGGTGGAGATTATAGTACCCTCCAATCTAAGAGTGGTATAATGACAGACCCTAATGGCATCATTTCTGTAGGACCAGATGGTTCATCAGCAGGTTCTTGGCATTGGCAAAAAGGTCATAATCAATGGAATACATATTCAAACAATGCAACAGGGCATCCTATTTGGAGAAGAACAATAAATGTTAATTATGGGCGGATTAAACAATACGCAAAGCATATAAATAATAGAGTAAGCAATGGAAAATTTATTTATTCTGTTGAATTAAGTAGCTGTGTTACACATACATCAAGAGCACTTAATATATCAGGAGTATTTAATATAGGAATACATCCTCATCTTCTCAATTTTCAAATGTATTTAAGAGAAATAGGAATCAGACCAACTCTATTTTCTGATTATTTAATAAGATAAATAGTATAATAATATGAAATACTTTATTTTTTTATCGATGTCTCTTTTTCTTATGAATGCCAAAGGGCAAAAAGAAATAGATCAACTAATTCTTATCAAGAAGGGTATGGTTACTGTATATAACATCCAAACAGATGAATACCTGAATATAGATAATGTGCCAAATGAAAAAGATTGGAAAATAGGAAGTGTTAAACTTAATAGTGACACGATAATCGTATTGTTATATAATGAGTTAGAATATTTGAACTTTTACCCGACCGATTTCAATCATAGTAAGAATACAGTTATAAATGAAAAAGAATACACGCTATTAAAAAATAATCTCAGTATAGTGGATATAAAATCTAATAAGATATATAAAAGTAATGGGAATTTAGTGATTAAAACAAATGATAACAACAGTAAACCACTTGAAATAAACGATTATGTACATCGATATAACTACTTTAAAAATTCGCCATATCTTGTAATTGATTATAGTATATATTATCGGGATAAAAATGAAGACAAACTTTTTTTACAGCGTAAAAAAGAATCAAATCTTTGGTGTGGTTATTCCCGACCGGATATATCACCAGATAAGAAAAGACTTGTTTGTGATTACAGTTGTAGTAAATATTATAATATAAAAAAAACATCAGAAATGCCTTGTTTAATAGAAATTGATAGTGAGAATAAAAATATAACTTTTATAGGTGTTCAAGGTTTTTCTCCTATGTATTCATTAACAGGAAATGTAATATTATATAGGGATTATAACAATTATAACCTTTATGAAAAGAATAATGAAAAAACTATTGTTTTGGAAGGAGTAACACAGGCTATGTGGATAAAGTAAAGGTATGTTCATATTATTTACAGAACAATTAAAAACATGATTAGAATATTATTTCCTTATATTGTCCTAATGGCTTCTTGTTCCTCATATAAAAATATACCCAAAAAAGAAAAAGACCAAATGCAGATATTGAATACAGACACCTTAACAATTGATCACGATGAAGTATTAAGTGAACAAGAGGTTATATTACTGAATCATCTTTTGAAAAATTTACGGGATACATTTGATTTTCATGGAAAAAAAGTTGCTTTCATTACAGGTAGTTCTGGGAATCGTCTTTTGTCAAAAGCTGATTATTTTAACCAAATTAAACCTTGGTTAGATGCAGGTGATACTCCTCAGGCTTCTATAGTATTATTGACAGAGGAGGAGAAAGATAAATCAGGAGGATATGATGTACTTGTATTATCTTGGGTAAAAGTTTTCTCTGAAAGATAGAAAAATGAAATTAACACCCCTTGATTTGTTTTTTAGCCCTGGTTTAATACATATGGGATTTATTACAAATACCTTTTTATTAAGAAGTCAACAAAAAAAATTATACTATGAATTTAATTAAAAAAATTACACTTGTTGTTATTATAGTAATCTCATTTTTTGCTTGTTGTGAATCAAAAAATGCTAATTGTGACTATCTTTTGACTTTTACAAACAATACTAATAAAACACTAAAAGTATATCGAAGTCATCATTATCCTGATACCACAGCAATTTTTTCAGGATGGTCTACTGTATATTTAGCCAAGCCAAATAGCACAGTTGAAATCAGTGCAGGAAAAATATCTTGTAAACAATTAGATTGTTGGGAACCTTTGTTTGGGAGTTCTAAGTACGGTGGCATACCGTCAGGAGTATTAATGATAGGCGTAGTTGATCAAAACGACATTGATACTTATGGAATTGAAGAGGTTAAATCAAATTATATGCTCCTTAAACGTTATGATTTAACACTACAGGATTTAAAAGACATGAATTGGCAAATCGTTTTTAGTGAGTAATAACAACAACAAAAATGAAAACAATAATTTATTTACTTTTATTAGCTGTGTTATTCCTGTCTTGTGATCCGATGATGAGTATAAGCTATACTATAAAGAACAATACACAACAAGAACTGAAAATAAAATTTAACGGAGCGGACTCTGACAGCGTCTTACCTGTAGGTATAAATCAGAGCATAGTAGTTCGTAGTTTCGATAAGTATGGGAAAACAAAATATTACGATTGTTGTCTTTGCGAAGTTAACCTCAGCCCTATAGATGGTTATATATCAGATTCGTCAAAAGTATTAACAAAAAATTATACAGAAGAAAATAACTGGATTTTAAACAAAAAGAAACGTAAAGTTGAATGTATCTTTG
>DASRQG010000679.1:0-3395 GCA_035645995.1 Mariniphaga sp.
TTTTCTTTTCGTATAGCCTTTCGGTATTTTTCGATGGCACCATAATATTCACCTATTTCGCGCGAACGAACAGCATCATTTCCTATTCTTCCCACACCACACGATGCCAGGGCAGTTAATAAACATGCAACAATAAACAACCTGAAGTATCGACTCATTCCCATTGATCCTTTGGAGCGATTAAAATAATATAAAATTATTGGTTTTTAAGATAACGGCAATAGAGATAAATAAGTATGTAGTATAAAAAAAGAGATTCCCGGACTCCGGAAATCTCTTGAATAATAAATATTCAGCTTAAATTATCTGACAAATAAAAGTTCTCTGTATTTAGGTAAAGGCCATATTTCATTATCCACAATGCGTTCCAGCTTGTCGATATGATATCTGATTTCTTTCATAAAAGGCCTGACTTTTTCATCATAAGCCTGAGCTTTTTCTACCGCTGATTCAAGAACATTTGCCTTTTTACGGGCATCAACCATTTCTTTACGTAATTTTTTAATCGATGTGATATGGTGCCCCATGCCTCTGATGAGGTCCAGTCTTGCCCCTGCCAATTCCTGAAATTCTTCTTCAGGGAATATTTCTTTTATATGTTTCACATTTTCGAGCAGGGAAGTCTGATATTCAACCGCTGTTGGAACGATATGATTAATGGCCATATCGGCAAGTACACGTGATTCGATCTGCAGTTTCATAACGAACTTCTCGTACTCTACTTCAACACGTCCCTGGAGCTCTGATGCGGTGAGTACGCCCATATCTTCGAATATTTTAATTGTTTCGGGCCTTTTGTATGCCGATAATGCTTCAGGTACATTATTAACATTGGTAAGTCCTCGTTTAGCTGCTTCCTTAACCCATTCCTTACTATATCCGTCGCCATTGAAGCGGATGGGCTTTGAGCTAATGATAAGTTCTTTAAGAACCTGGAAGATGGCTTCATCCTTTTTGGTTCCCTTTTCGATCAGAGCATCTACTTTATTTTTGAATTTTACAAGTTGATGTGCTACAACAGTATTCAGTACAATTAGCGGCGAAGCACAGTTGGACGATGATCCTACGGCTCTGAATTCAAAACGGTTTCCGGTAAAAGCGAAAGGAGAAGTTCTGTTCCTGTCGGTATTATCCAGGATAATCTCCGGAATGCGGCCGATATTAAGTTTCAAGGCAGTCTTTTCATCCGGAGTCATTTTTTGATCGGTGACCGATTCCTCCATAAGATCGAGCATGGCAGAAACTTCTGTTCCAAGAAATGCAGACAGAATAGATGGTGGTGCTTCGTGAGCCCCAAGCCGGTGTTGGTTACCAGCATGATAGATGCTTGCTCTCAGTACATCCTGATTATCGAATACAGCTTGTAAGGTATTAATTACAAAGGTCAGGAACAACAAGTTTGTTTTTGGATTTTTACCTGGAGCGTATAAATTAATACCTGTGTTTGTAGATAACGACCAGTTGTTATGTTTTCCTGAACCGTTAATTCCGGCAAAAGGTTTTTCGTGGTAAAGGATTCTGAATTTATGGCGGCGGGCAATTTTTTGCATGATATCCATAATCAGCTGATTGTGATCGTTTGCCAGGTTGGCTTCTTCGAAGATCGGAGCCAGCTCAAACTGATTCGGTGCCACCTCATTGTGACGTGTTTTCACCGGTATGCCCAGTTTGTATGCTTCATTTTCCACATCCTGCATAAACCGGTTTACGCGTGTAGGAATAGAAGAAAAATAATGATCAGCCAGCTGTTGGTCCTTAGAGGAGGAGTGTCCCATGAGTGTCCGGCCACAGAGTACCAGGTCGGGACGTGCCATAAACAGTGCTTCATCAATAAGGAAATATTCCTGTTCCCAGCCCAGGTTTGCCTGAACCGAGGTCACATTCTTGTCGAAATATTGACATACAGCAGTAGCAGCCTTATCCACTGCAGATAACGCACGCAGTAATGGCATCTTATAGTCGAGTGCCTCACCTGTATAGGAAATAAATATAGTTGGAATTGTTAAAGTTGTTTCACTGATGAAAGCAGGAGAAGAAGGATCCCATGCCGTATAACCACGTGCTTCAAATGTTTGTCTTATGCCCCCGCTGGGAAATGATGAAGCATCTGGTTCCTGCTGTACAAGTAGTTTCCCCGAGAATGCTTCTATTACATTACCATTGCCCGCATGTTCAATAAATGCATCGTGTTTTTCAGCTGTTGCATCAGTTAATGGATGAAACCAGTGGGTATAATGTGTTGCCCCATTTTCAAGTGCCCATGCTTTCATTCCCTGGGCAATCTGATCAGCCATCTTTCGGTCAATGGTTGTGCCATTTTCTATAGCATCTGTTACTGCGGTATATGCTTCTTTGGAAAGATACTTTTCCATCTTTGATTTATCGAATACCAAGCGACCGTAATAATTTGAAACAAGGTTGTCCTCTCTTACGAAAGGTTCGGGAATTCGGTTGAGGACTTCGTTTAATGCTCTTAATCTAAATTGTGCCATATAACAGAATTTTTATAATTTATTTTCTTTTTCAAAAATATGATATTTTTTTAAACTGACATGCAAAAATATGGGGTTAAAAATAAATATTGATACAATTTGTTAATATAGGGGTTAAAAAAATAGGGTGTTAGTGTCAAATTTATGTAATTTTTATCAATATGCCCTATATTTTATTGGGCTGGGGAAGTTGCCTTTAAATTTATCCTTAAATGCATCATGTCAATTTATTTAGATTGTGTTGCATGTGTAGTTGAGAATATTTTTGTAAAAGAATTTTATTTCAACTGTAACGAAATAGACATTTAACTGTCATATTGGGAGTAAAAACAGAAAACAGAAAACAATTATGAAAACAAAGTTACTGCTGGTTACAGGAGCAGTTATTTTATTATTGGCCTCCTGTATCGATGAGTTTATTATCCATGGCAATGGGATACCGGCCATGGATAATCGTCGTGTCTCTGATTTTTCTTCCGTATCGTCGGAGGGAGATTTTGAAGTGCATATTGTGCAAGATGATGAATGTGAAGTAGTTGTGCATGCTGATTCGAATGTCTTACCTTTTATTCAAACAACAGTTAATGGAGGACATCTACGAATACATTTCAGAGGCTTGCATGGAATCAGGAACAGGCTTCCGGTAGAGGTGTTCATTAAGGCACCTTCTGTTGAAGGATTGGTTCAAAGTGGTTCAGGATTTATTAAAACAGGATGGCTGGCAGGTGAAACTATCAATTATGTAGTTTCGGGTTCAGGACAGATTGAATCCTCTGTTGAAGCAGACGACATTGATGCTGTGGTTTCAGGATCGGGTGATTTATTTATAAAAGGGGTTGCAATAAATACAGGGTTAGCCGTCAGCGGGTCGGGTACAATTGAGGGGATGGATTTTTCTACTGA
>DASRQG010000680.1:0-3401 GCA_035645995.1 Mariniphaga sp.
TATAAGGTTTATTATTTTGAAAACACAGAAGGTGGACATGCAGGTGCATCAACAAACGAACAACGTGCGAAAATGGACGCATTTATCTATACCTATCTTAATATGAAACTCATGAACGATAAGGTGCATCAGAATTTCTGAAGAACAAAAATCAGCATTTCGAACATAACCAATCAGGCATCAAAACTCTTTCACTTACAAAACTTTTAGTTACGTTTGTTGTGTAAAGCATACCCTAATTGAAATAACCAATTAAGACGCTATTTTTGAAGGTTATTGAGTAATCCTGGTCATTAGCACCAGGATTATTTTTTTTATACATATCCCAACTGTTTCAGTACCTTAGATACTTCAGTGACAGGATATTTACAAGAACCATTTTCACAGACATAAATTAATGATTCTCCTTCTATATATTTATTTTTAAGTAATGGAACATTACTTTCTCTTGTGGTAAAAGTCCATAGAACATTTGGAAAATAGAGGGTTTGCAATTCCTTAAGTTTTAATTCAGAATCCTCATCACACACAGCAACTTCATAAAAGGGTTCAGTATGTTTTAACATCAGGTTCCCCCAATTAGCAAATGCATATGGATATTCCTGAAAATGTGGAATTTTTTGCATGGTCATTCTTTCCTCCATTTCCCTGTATTCAGTATTTGCCTGAATCAGGTATAACATATGAAGGTTATGAGCCATAATAGAATTGGATGCAGGTACTACATTATCCTCTGTTTGAAAATGATTGGTGACTGCAGGTTTTGGTTCCTTCCGGGCATAATAAAACAAACCAATACTGCTATCATAGAAATTATCAATCGTAAAATCAAGCAATTGGGTGGCAAATTCCAACCATTTATCCTCACCTGTTATTTCAAATAACCCCAAAGTTGCCTGAATGAGCAACGCATAATCTTCGAGGAATCCATCTATTGAACTCTGTCCATTTTTCCATGTATGATATACAGCACCACCGGATTGAACCATATTATTTTTCAAGAACAAGGCATTTTTAATCGCCAGATTTTTAAAATAATTATCACCGAATGCTTTATAAGCATCAACCAAACCTTTTACAACTATTGCATTCCACGAAAGCAGTGTTTTATCATCTAATCCGGGTCGTACACGCTCATTTCGTTCAGTTAAAAGCAGCTCCTTCCACTTTCTTAACTGTTCAGAAAAAACCTCTGGCAGAATTTCATGTCTGGTGGTGAACTCCTGTGGGGACATGTCTCTCAATAGAATATATTTTCCATCTTCCCAAAGTCCTTTAGGGTTTATGTTGTAATACTTCGAAAACAAATCAAAATCATCTCCTAAAAGTCTTTTAAGCTCTGAATTTGACCAAACATAATACTTCCCTTCCTCACCTTCACTATCTGCATCGAGCGAAGAATAAAAAGCTCCTTCAGGACTCATCAACTCTCTTTCGACAAATGAGGTAGTTTCATATACAACTGTCTTAAAATCTTCAAGCCTGAATTTGCGGTAACCATTTGAATACAATGACATCAGTTGGCCATTATCATACAGCATTTTTTCAAAATGAGGAATTTTCCATTTATCATCGGTGGCATAACGTGCAAAGCCACCTCCAATTTGATCGTATATTCCTCCCATGGCCATTTTCTGCATGGTCAGCTTCACGAAATCAAGAATTCCCTGATCCTTTTTTATATGACCATAATAAAGCAGAAAGTCTATATTCACAGGCATCGGAAATTTTGGCTGGCCAATTCTGCCTCCATTCTCGAAATCAAAAATTTTTCTCCATTTTTCGACACCGGAATCAACTACCTCACTCCTTAATGAAGTGTGAGTTATTGTTTTTACATCTAAAACAGAAGCTTCAATCCCCTCCTGAAGATTTTGGGCAAATACAATGGTTTGCTCCTTATTTTTATCCCAATAATCAGCCACTGCAAGGATATTATCCAGCCAGTTTTTTTTTGGAAAATAGGTTCCTCCCCAAATAGGCCGTCCATCAGGAAGTGCTATGATATTTAATGGCCATCCACCATGAAGTCCCATAAGATGTATGGCTGTCATATAAAAATTATCTACATCGGGACGTTCTTCCCTATCGACTTTTATGCAAATGAAATATTCATTCATTATTGCTGCCACATCTTCATTCTCAAAGCTTTCTTTTTCCATTACATGACACCAATGGCAAGCTGCATATCCAATACTAACAAGCAATAATTTATCCGAGAGGTCACCTTTTCGTACCAGTTCATCATCCCAGGGAATCCAATTTACCGGATTATGGGCATGTTGAAGTAAATAGGGTGAGGAGGAATTAATTAATTCATTTGTATATTGGAAGTCCATGTATTTGAATTTACGATCTTGTATATTTCAAACAAAACAAGGGTTTGAAGGTTCTGAGTATTTTTGGTGAAGCCGGAGGTTAACAATCTTCCCGACAAAGTGGTATTTCTGTTCTTCATCAGCCTGGAAAGCATGGGTAAGTAATTCCTCCTGTTCAATAAAGTTACTGTAAAAGTTTATTCAAAAGTTAGTTCTTGGCCATACCAAGTCCAGATCCGGAACATACGGAAAAGGGCTGTGACTGGACTTGGTATGGACTTGGTATGGAGAAACCATGCTGCAGTGAAACCTAAGAAACAAATGAAACATTTGAAATGTAACCAACTTTAATTACTATTTTTACTTTGAACGTATAATTTGAGATAAAACTATCATCGGATTAAAGCTACCATAAACAGAAACTACCCAGCTAATTGTCACGGTTAAAAGTATAGGGCTCAATACGGCATCCGGATCAACTGTAACCTTTTTAAATCGTTTTAGAATATTCTCGCTAATTTTTATAACTTTCGCCCAAACAAAAACCTTAATGTAATGCAAAAATTAACCATACAGCTGATAACAATTCCATCAGTCATACTATTTTTATTACTAGTCTCCTGCGATAAGGAGAACATTGAACAACGAACTTTTGAAACGGAACAAGCTGAATTGGATAATAAATTGAAGCAGCTTGAAAATCAGAAATTTAATATTGACACCATCACGAACGGACTCTATTATATAATAAGAAAACCCGGTGAGGGAGCCAACCTGCAGGAAGGCGATGAGTGTACGATTTCGTATAGGGCTTTTCTACTGAATGGCACTAAAATCGAAGATTCGTATGAAATATTTCCATCGGGAGGCAAATGGACTTTTAAATACAAACCTGAACATGCTGTTGAAGGGCTATTGACAGGTTTAGCATTCATGAACAAAGGAGCAGATTATGAATTTTATATAGCTTCAGATTTTGCTTATGGAAGCGAAGGTGCCAATAATGTACCACCTTTTTCGACAATCATTTATCAGGTTAAAATGGAGGAAATAAAATATGATGTAGAAGAACAAGCTTCATCC
>DASRQG010000681.1:0-6270 GCA_035645995.1 Mariniphaga sp.
GGGATATAAACAAAATCGTTTGGTAACAGGTAGAAAACTTCAGATGAATAAATATCTTTACTGGTAGCATCAACTTTGTAGGTATGAGAAGTGCCATTCGTTTTACGGACAACTAGTAATTTGGTTAAATCAGCATAATCAGTAATACCATTTGCCATACTAATAGCATCGAATATATTTACATTTTTTTCGTAATTGTACAAAACATTTGGATTTTTAACTTCTCCGGAAACGGTGATTTTGTAGTTTAAGAATTTTACCTGGACAGATGGTTCTTTAAGGTATTCCTCTGCTCTTAACCGTAATTGATCTTCAGCTTCTGTTAATGTCAATCCAGCCATTTCTACTTTGCCTATTATAGGAATAGAGACAGCCCCGTCATCATCAACTAAATACCCATTAAGATATTGACCTACAGGTGTACCATACATTTGTTGTGTACCCGATTGGTTATTGTTACCTCCTGTTCTGCTTGGATTAAATATTTCATTAATTTCAGGGTCCAATGTAAGAATTTTCAGATATAACAAGTCATTAGGTTTAATACGATAATCTTGAGGTTCTTTAGGAGCTAGTTCATGAATGCTCCTGTCTCTTGATATATCACGTAACATTGTTATTTCCTGAGTATTGCTACAAGAATATTGCAATAACATTGATATTGCAATTAAATAGTAAAAAATATTTCTCATATTTATTTATATTAAAGATTTAGATTAAGAAAAGTTCAACATCATTATTGTCCATTTCTTTCAAAAATTACCTTGACTGTTTTAAGCATTATTATGAAGTCGAGCCTCAAGGACCAATTGTCAATATACTGCATATCCATCTCCATCCATTTATCGAAAGGGACATTATTTCTACCTGATACCTGCCAGATGCAAGTTATTCCGGGATTGATACTTAATCTGCGTTTTAAATGTCGCTGATACTGTTTTACTTCCTCAGGTATTGGTGGGCGAGGGCCAACGATTGACATATCACCTGCAAGCACATTAAAAAATTGCGGTAGTTCGTCAAGAGAAGTTTTCCTAAGGAATTGGCCAACACGTGTAATACGTGGATCATTTTTAATTTTAAAAACAGGGCCATCCTGTTCATTCAGGCTAATGATTTTTTCTTTCACCTCTTCAGCATTAATAATCATTGTTCTGAACTTGATGCACTTAAAGAGTCTTCCATGTCGGCCGACTCTGGTTTGTTTGAAAAATACCGGTCCTCCATCATCTAATTTAATAGCAATAGCAATACCCACCATAACCGGTGAAATCAGTGTTATAAATATTATTGAAAGGAAAAAGTCAAGTGTTTCTTTTACTTTTAATGCTAAATAATTCTCAGGAGTGTTTCTGAAAGAAATAAAAAATTGTTGGTTTAAAAAATGAAGTTTAGGGCTTAATCCATTAAAGCTTAGAACTTTATTGTGAATGTGAAAGCTGATCCCAACTTCCCTGCATTCATGAATTAGCTTTTGAATATTTATTGCATTGTACTGTTGTTTACAATAAAAAACCTCATCAATTACTCTTTCGTCAATTATCTTTGTAAACTCTTCCTTTTCTGAATAAATCGAATATTTTCCACCAAATTCCTTTATGATATCATCAGAATCGGTCATTATTCCCCGGATTCTATAACCCCATTCTTCAGTTTCACTTATTTGACGTATAAAATCTTTAGAAGTTTCATCAGCAATTATTAAAAGCAGGCGGGTGTTGTATCCCTTTCTTCGCAAGTATTTAATGATAGATCTTCCCGTAAGTTTCTGAATAGTCAGAACTAAAAAATTAACAAGTGCAAAGGTTAATAATAAATCAGTAGTTAGCCATTCGTAATTTAAAACCTGAGCCAGAAAAGATAGAGTTATAGTTCCACCTGCAACTACCAGAATGTACTTCCTGATAATTTGCCTGTATCTCTGTATCCTGGCCATTTTTCCTAATTCAAACAGCTCAAGAAAACCAAACCAAATAGGAATAATTAGAAGGGAGAGAATTATTTGTGGTTTCCGATCAGTCAAGAACGATTGTGTGTCTCTTCCGGTTGCCCACAGAACAAAGAAGAAACATAGAATAGTATAGGCAACCTGAATCAAAACACTTATTCGTTCCAATGCCGGTTCTCGCTCTTTAATCATTTCTAATTATTTAAGGGTTTTTTTATTATTTGTGCTATTAATTATTCCATTTATAGAAACAGTTAATACAGGGTGTTGTTTTGTGTGATCCTATATAAAATATTCTTATATATCGGTTCATGCAAAGGCTTCTTCAATAAGCATTTTGGTTTCTTCAATATGAACCTTGGATGAAGCTCCAAATAATACCGATTCAATTTTTGGAAATTGTGCAAGATAATCAATTGCATCCTTTGGATTTAAGGCTCCTGCTGCAAGCACCTGCATAGCAATTGGCCTAAATTCTTTTTCCTGAAGATACTTTTCATATAATTGTTTCCCTCCTGACATTCGGAAACCTATCTTATTAATGGATGAACATATAATCGGATTATGTATTCCGACTGAATTTAATGCGTCTAATAGAGCAGGCATATTCATTGTAATATATCCCGGTTCACTTTTATATTTCTTGCGGATGTATGCATCATATTCAGCAAATACTTCATACATCCCCAAGCCAAGGATCATATCTACAAGGACATTCTGGATGAAAATCACCGGAGTAGAAATTCCATGAAACATTTTCATTTCAGCATCAATCAGGAGTTCCATCAGCTTGATAAAGTCTTTATTCAAATAAGCCATACCACCTTTGGCAAATGTGCTAAAGATATTTCCCGGGATATATTGCTTTATTGTTCCAATAATACCCAATTCAGTAACTGCATTTGCATATTTATGAGCGTATGGCATACAAGGGTATATTTTGTAATCTTTATAGTCATGTTTGTTATTTCTTATATGATTACAAATATTTGCTATCCTGTCGTGTGTTGTGCACATAAAAGTATTAATTCCTGCTGCACGTGACTGGTTAAGAACTTTTATAATAGCTGCATCATCTTTAAAACGCATACTTTGGGCTCGTGATCGTTCATCCGAAAGATGATTAACACCAAAAAATTGATTATCTCCAAAAAGTACTTTCTCCATTTTAGTTAATCTTAGCTTGTTCAACAATCATTTCAATAACGCCATCGGTATGTGTGGCTTGCATGAATGTGTTATACTGAGATGGTTGTTGTTGTTTTATACAATTAATGAAATTATCGATTTGGGCACTATATTCCTCACCCCTCAGGTAAAAATTAACCGGTATAGCATAATCGGTTATATATTTTATAGTCCAGCCTTTATCAAGATTTTCGGCAGGTAGAGGGTTGTTTAAGTATATTTTTAATTCTGTTGCATCACAAATTATCTTACCATTCTTACCATGAACTGAAATTGAAGTGGACATTTTACGATAGGTTTCATCACTCCAATTTACAAGAAGTGTCCCTGAAAGTCCATTTTGCAATTCAATTAAAGAATATACTGCATCATATACTCCTTTTGAAAAAATACTTTTTAATAATGAACCATGAGTTTTTACCGGTTTGTCAATAATCTCCTGAATAAGATTGATAACATGTGACGCATAGTCATATAAACATCCTCCTCCTTCTTCGGGTTTCGATCTCCATGTATTGACTTTTTCCCTGGTGACAACAGGCCCATAGGCTTCTCCACTAAAATGTACAAGTTCACCAATAACGTTTTTTGTGAGCAAACGTTTAAGCTCCCTGAAGGTGCCGATAAAATGATTGTGATAACCAACCTGGTTCACTAAATTTTTTTCATTTGCCAGATCTGCAAGTACTTTTCCCTGGCCTGGTGTCAGTGTGAAAGGTTTCTCGCAAAAAACATGTATACCTTTTTCCAATGCATACTTAACCATCGGATAATGAAAACGTGTAGGAGTTGCAATAAAAACAAATTCCGGATTCTCTACAGTTAGCATTTTTTTATAATCGCTGTATGTTTTTACGCTACTGAACTTATTAAAAGCTTCCAGTACAAGAGATGTGGTATCACAAACAGCTACAAGTTCAACATCGGGATGAGCGTTTAGTATTGAGGCATGTGAAAGCCCCATTTTACCCAATCCTATTATAGATCCTTTAATCATTCTTTTTCAATTTTAAAAATATTAGTATTACATGCCAAAAGAACAGCATTTGATTTCCGATGTTACGCTTAAATACTTCAGGACGAAGAAAAATACGAACGAGCCATCCAATGCGTAATTTAAACCATATGGGTGCAATGGCTTTTTGAGTTCCTGCAAACCAATCAAATACATTCCCGATGGAAATGATCAGGCTTGCATGAATCCTTTCTCTGTTTCGGATTGCCCATTTTTCCTGCTTTGGACAAGTCATACCTACAAAAACTACATCCGGTTTAAACCGGTTGATGGCTTTCAGTATTTCATTATTGTCATGTTCATTAAATTCAGGTTTAAAGGGTGGGGAATATGTTTCTACCTTAATGTGAGGGTACAGAAAGGCTGCTTTTTGTTTGATGAGTTTTAATGTTTGGGGTGTTGATCCCAAAAAAAAGACTTTTTTACCGGCTTCATTTGCTCGTTTCATGAAGTGATAAAAAACATCAGGTCCCTGGTTTCTCTTTATGTTACGTCCCTTGAGTAGAATTGATGCGAAAGCAAAATACACCCCATCTAAAACAAGATAATCTGAAAGCTTTAAAGCTTGTTTAAATTCCTGATCACGTGTAGCGATGCCATAAGAATTAGGGCTAATAGTATTAATTACCCTGCTGGTTGATGATTCTAACGGAATTTTAGAAAGATCATCAGAGAAAACTTTGAAGCCAATAGTTTCTATTGAATTATAGGGTACTATTTCACTGTGTGTTAAAACATCATTATACATAGGGTTGTGTAAATTAATTATAGTTATAAGCTTTAACTAAAATGTCTTCAACTATCTGCTCTGTATAGTTCTTTTTTATTCGGTTTGCAACACTTGAAGAGTATTGTTTCCACTGTCCCGCTTTCCATATATTATTAACTACAGAGGCATAGCTTAAAGGGGTAAATTCAGAAACTATCAAATTATTATCACCTACTATTTCTGCATTGAATCCTGCATTACTACATACAGGTACAACCCCCAGTGACATAGCTTCTGTTAATGCATTTGAATGGCCTTCCCGTTTTTCATTTGAAGGGAATAGAAAGAAATGTTTTTTATTCAATTTCTGTTTTAAAAGCTGGTGCTTAACAGGAGGCGTTATATTTATTTTATCCGATAAATTGTTGTATTCACAAAGCTCTTTGATATGTTCAATATATTTCCTGTCTCCTTTGCCTATTAGTTCCAGATTGAAATTCACGTTTTGCTTTTGAAGCTCTGAACATGTTTGAATGATAAGGTCGATATTCTTTGACTTTGCCAGTCTGCCAAAATATACGAGTTCGATTTTACTGGAAGTTCCATTTAACCCTGAAGGGGTGGTTAGAAATTCATTCAATATAAAATTAGGATAGTGAAAAACAGGAACTGTTGTGATTTTTTTTAAAAAGTCGATATAAGATTTACCCTGACATAAAATAACTGATGCATTATTCAATGTAGCTCTGAAAAATAATCTGTAAATAAATGATCTATTGTTGTATGATTCCACTACACCACCTCCTCTTAACTCATATATGCATTTTTTTTTAAACATTTTTGAAATAGTAACTAAAAAAAATTCGTGGTAAATCAGATGAAGATAGAAGCCTGATATATGTACTATATTAATTTTTTTTGTTAATAACCTAAATGTCATGGCTATAATAATCAACATCATCTTTATGATATAAACACCGTAACCAAAAACATTTTTTTCCGGATAAGGTTTCTGCAGTATTGAAACTTCATAATTATTTTTTTTCAGCAGATATATTGTTCTATAGTTACCTGTTTCACCACCACCAACGATAAATTTTTTCTTTTTCCCGAGTGGGCCATAAAACAACACTTTATTTTGCCTGTCTTGCATTTTTTGAGTTGTTTTAATTTTTGATTAGTTCTTCGTATTTATTGATCGTTTTTTCGATCGAAAACTTTTCTGCACTTTTCTGTACTTCTGATCTATTAAATATTTTCTCATTTCCTACTATTAATTTCATAGCTTCAATAAATGCCTCAGAATTCTGATTGGGAATCAGGATTCCATTAACGTCAGGATCAATAATGTCATCGGGACCACTTGGGCAATTGTATGCAATTACAGGAGTACCTGCAAGGATAGATTCT
>DASRQG010000682.1:0-4072 GCA_035645995.1 Mariniphaga sp.
GATGAGATTATAATAAAAGGAATTGAAACAATTTTTCGATCAAAAGGGGACAAAGTTGTAGCGTCAAATATATCAGCCTACAAAGCCGGAAGGAATTTTAGCTTATCAGGTCAACCGGTGAAACAATAGTAAAAGATCAGAGGAATAATTGCCCTTGCCTGTATACATTTAAAAGCCTGAACATGAGAAGTGTTGTTTCTACAGTTTTCTACTTAAGCTGGATGTTTTTAATTCCAGGTTGTAATCCTGGTAAAAATATTATTGGAAACATTCAGAAACAACCTTTTTTTGAAGTGGCTGAATTATTTTCTGACGAACGTTTTCCAAATGTTGTGGTTACTACCGAAGGTACTGTTCTGGCTGTCTGGGGAAATAAAAACTTAAGTGTCAGGCGGAGTGAAGATGGAGGTGAGACCTGGGGGCCTGAAATTTCTATTGCCGAACCTTCCTTTCATGGAGGAGGGGCCATAGTGGATGAAATTAATGGAGATATACTCGTTTTTGGAGAAGCTAAACATCCTCCTGCTCCATTAACTATATACAGAAGCAGTGATGATGGTAGATCATGGACTGCCGAAAAACCGGTTATTCATCCCAACAGCTTGAATCATATTCCTTCCATGCATATGAATGAGCACGGCATAACCCTTAAAACCGGCAAATATAAGGGAAGGCTTATAAGGCCTTCACGCTATTATGGCGAAGGAAATGACCGTCAGTTTTGGAATACCCATTATACAAATGCTATATATAGTGACGATGGTGGAAGAACCTGGCAGTCAAGTGAACCATTTCCTGCTTTCGGGACTGGTGAAGCAGCAATTGCTGAATTGAATGATGGAACGTTGTATTACAACAGCCGGCGACATAAGTCAACCGATGGAAACACTCCACGAAAAAGGTATATTGCTTTTAGTTCTGATGGTGGTCAAACGTGGGATAATTTGTCAATATGTGACGAATTGCCTGATGGGGCGCAGCATACCGATTATGGTTTGATGGGAGGCCTGACAAAAATTCCTGATAAGAAGTTGAATATATTGTTGTTTAGCAATATTGATGTCCCATCAGATACAAAAGATGAAGATGTTCCTTTTGAATTACGTACTTCACGCAGATTTAATGGCACCATTTGGGCTAGTATTGATGGAGGGGAAAGCTGGTCGGTAAAGAAAGTTGTGGAGGTGGGTAGTTTCGCTTATTCCTCCCTTGCCACCGGCATTGAAGGAACTCCTTCCGAAGGTTTTATCTATCTGTTTTATGAAAGTGATGGGGGTGGAAAAATTGCACGTTTTAATTTAAAATGGCTTTTGGATAATCGGGTTAAATAAATACCTGTTGTTTCATAATTTGTATCTTTAGCATTTACATCTTTGATGGTTAAATAAAATCACAATCGAATAAATTATAAACATTATGAATAAAATTACTATTGTCCTAATCTTTCTTCTTTTAACTCAATTTAGTCAGGCTCAGACCTATAAATTCACTCCAAATTATGATGAAAGCGAAGTTCCCGATTTTGAATTGCCTGACCCCTTCGTTTCATTTAAAGGTAAAAAAATTAAGAACAAAAGGCAGTGGGAGAAGGTCAGAAGGCCCGAGCTATTAGAATTTTTCACAAACAATGTTTATGGCAAAGTTCCCGGTAATCTTGAAATAGATAAATGGGAAATTGTTGAAGAAAGTGATCATGCGCTGAACGGAAAAGCGCTTCGTAAACAGGTAGATATTCACTTTTTGCGCAATGGCAAGTCATTAAAATTTAATGTCTTGCTTTATTTGCCAAAGGATGCAGATAAGGTTCCTGTATTCTTAGGATATAATTTCTATGGAAATCATACGGTTATAAATGATGAAAATATAATTATTTCAAACGCCTGGGCACGAAACAATAATAATTACGGGATTACAAATAATCAGTTGGATGAAAATACAAGAGGTGTGAGTACCAATAGCTGGCAGGTAGAACAAATCATTGATGCGGGCTATGGATTGGCAACTGTATATTATGGTGAAGTCGATCCTGATAAGGATGATTTCTCTGATGGCGTTCATGCTTTGTTGTACAAGGAGGGGCAACAGCGTCCCGGACCTGATGAATGGGGATCAATAAGTGCCTGGGCCTGGGGATTGAGCCGTACCATGGATTACCTCGAACACGAGAACAGAGTTGACGCTTCCAGGGTTATTGTTTTCGGGCACTCCCGTCTGGGTAAGACTTCTGTGTGGGCTGGTGCAGCTGATGAACGTTTTGCTGCAGTAATTTCCAACAATTCAGGATGTGGTGGTGCAGCTTTATCAAAGCGTAAATTTGGCGAAACTGTTGGGCGGATTAATAATGCTTTTCCTCATTGGTTCACCTTAAACTTCAGGGAATATAACGATAATGAAGAAGCTTTGCCGGTCGACCAGCATGAACTTCTAGCGCTAATTGCCCCACGACCGCTATATGTTGCGAGTGCGGAAGAAGACCAGTGGGCCGATCCTCACGGGGAGTTTCTGTCTGCTTATTATGCTTCTCCTGTATATGAATTGTATGGTCGCCAGGGTATTCCCAATAATAAGATGCCCGATTTAAAACAACCCATTCATAATACCGTGGCGTATCATATACGGCCTGGTAAACATGCTGTCACTGCATACGACTGGCAGCAATACATTCGTTGGGCTGATAAAGTGCTTCTTGGGAAAAAGGGGTTTGAACCACAAACTAAAGTATCTATTCAGGACGACAAGTTTTATATTAATTCCAAACCTACCTTCCAGGGTAGAACCTGGCAAGGTATTGATGTAGAAGGATTATTGCCAAATTCCCGAATGGTACAGGGAGTTTTTGATGATCTAAATCCTGAAACTGTTGCAAAATGGAAATATCCCGATACCAATGAATGGAATCCTGAAAGAAATACAAATGAGTTTATAGAGGCTATGGAAGAATGGCGGAAGTATGGCTTAATGGCTTTTACAATAAACTTCCAAGGTGGTAGTCCTGAAGGTTATTCTGCTAATCAGCCTTGGGAGAATAATGCTTTCGAAGCAAATGGAAATTTAAGGCCGGGATTTGCTGTACGTATGAACCGGATTATTCAAAAAGCAGATGAACTGGGGATGGCTGTCATCCTTGGTATATTCTATTTTGGACAGGATGAACGTCTGAAGGATGAAAATGCTGTGATTGCTGCTGTTGATAATGTGGTGAACTGGGTAGAAGATCATGGCTATACAAATGTTATTATTGAAGTTGCCAATGAAAGTGACAATAGAAAATATGACCATGATATTCTTAAAAAGGATAGAATCCATGAATTGATAATTCAAATAAAGGAAAAGGCTCCTGATCTTATGGTAACGACCAGTTTCAATGGAGGAAGTATACCACCCGATAAAGTTGTGAAAGAATCAGATTTGGTTTTGCTGCATGGGAATGGTGTTAAGGAACCTTCACGCATCACGGAAATGGTAAAACAAGTGCGTTCACTTCCTTCGTACAGGCCTATGCCTGTTGTGTTCAATGAAGATGATCACTTTGATTTTAATCAACATGAGAATAACTTTGTGAATGCAACTAAAGCTTACGCTTCATGGGGGTATTTCGATTTTAGGATGAAAGATGAAGGATTTAATGAGGGCTATCAGAGTGTGCCGGTTAACTGGAACATTAGCTCCTACCGCAAACAGGCTTTTTTTAATAAGGTGCAGGATATATTTTTAGGAAACTAGGCCTGATCGCTACGGTTTGAGAATTAAAATTTTATATTCTTCACATACAATCAAAAATAATTCATTATTAGGGGATAATTCATATTGAAACTTTATAATTATTTGTTAATTTTATAGATATCCTGAGGATTGCAGATAATATTGTACCTTATTTAGGATTATTTATTGAATAAAATAGTTGGTGAATATACGAGTTGGAGTTATAATAAGGTGCCACCCACTGCAACTTCATGAATTAATTTAAATTAATCTCATGTGTTCATACATATAAATTAACAGGCACAAACAAAACATTAGAACTATGAAAACTGGCACCTTTTTCATCTTTATCTACCTGTGTATCATTTTT
>DASRQG010000683.1:0-9279 GCA_035645995.1 Mariniphaga sp.
TGTTCCAAATATTCACCACCTGAAAACAGCCAAATTAACTTATCGATATCGGCATGCTGAAGTGCCTGGGTAGATTCTACCGCAATAACTGACTTGTTTTGCGTCTTGAAAAAATGAATCATGTATAGCTATTTTTATTGACAAATAACGTGTAAATCACACGTTGCAAAGATAGAAAATTATAACGGGGTAACGGATGACCTGATTCGAAACCTGCTCTATTAATATCTGAAACTTAAAAAAGCTAAAACATTCTGTTTTTAATAGAAAAACAAGTTTATTTGTAAAAATTATTTATATGATTCGATTTTTATATATTCTACTCATCATCAGCTTCATGGTTTCATGTAGTACAACACGGAAACTACAAAAGTCATATAACGGCAAACCAGTTTCTATTTTGAAAAAAGACTATGGGATACCATCTACCATCATAGAGCGTAAGCGTGATACGATTTATATCTATGAAAAGGCTGATTCTTTACGCAGTACAGAAATCAGTCAGGGAAGATTAACCCTTGATCCAATTATAACACCTGCTGTTGTTAAAACAGAACGTTTTTATTTTACTGTTGAAAAAGGAATTATAACCGAGGTAAGATCAGAGGATGAGTACAAACGTTAATTAGGTAATATTTTTAGGTAAAAAAGACCGCATTTAAAGTTTTTTTTTACTTTTGCACTCGCAAAAAGAAAGCAATAACTTAGGCTTTTAAAAAAGGCTAAAAGTAAAAAGTTCTTCATCAAATAATTCTGCCCAGATGGTGGAAATGGTAGACACGCCAGGTTGAGGGCCTGGTGGCCGTTATAGGCCGTGCAGGTTCAAGTCCTGTTCTGGGCACCACGTACAAATTCAAATTATAACAAAAGCGTTTAAATCATTGATTTAAGCGCTTTTGTTTTTTGAAGAAAATACCCAAAAAACTTCATCGAAAGGTATATAAAAAGGGGTAAAATTGAGACCATGACTTAGCAAATAGATTCTCACTGCTGTTGCCAATGTGAATCTTATCGTGCTACAATATTATATGTACCTCCTTTGAACCTGTATAGATTATAATCATCCTCTTTCAAATCCGATTTGATTCGGTTTTTGTTAGCTATCACCCGCTTCAGCTTAGCCGGTATGTACACAATAGCATTACTGCCTTCCGGAACCGCTAATTCCATTGTAAGTTCTGTCTTAGCTTGATTCACCTTCACTTCTACCCTGCCTGCTACTGTTTCGTTTCCTGTTTCAGCATATTTGAGAATACCAAGTTGTGGTTTTACTTTAAAGGATTTCCAGCCAGGCTCTATTGGTTCTAATCCACAAACATATTGCGATAAAATCGTTAAACCTCCCCCACTCCAGGCATGGTTATTAGTGCCATACCCAATAGCTTCTGATTGCTGTTCACCACGTGGAGGGCCAAAATTTTCATATAAGGTAGTGAAAGGACTTTCCTCAACCATCCGATAATACCTGTCTTTCATCCTGGCAAGGCCAAAATCAGGTTCCCCCATTTTAAACAGCGCTTCAAGCACATACTTTTCCATATATGGGCTGGCAAGATAGGATGATTTAAAAATGTCGAGCAGTAAAGGATACTTATCCTCATCGGCCAGTCCGCCAACCACCGCAAGTGCCTGAGCCCGGTCATCATACTCGCCCTCATAGGCATCAGTCCGATATCCTATCCCATCCCAAAATACTTTATTAAATGCTACTTTAAATGCAGCCATTTCTTCTGTTATTCTCTGAACCTCATCAGTTCTTCCTACCAGTTCCGACATTTGCAAATATCCTTTTAATGCAATGTAATACCAGGCATTATACAATAATTGCTTATCAATTTTTACGCCCCAGTCGCCCCAATACCAGCCACCCTCTCTGTGAACCAGTGTACCATCAGGTTCTAATTCCCACACATCAAGATACCTCCTAACACCATCATACACTTTTTCAATGGTCTCTTTGTCACCGGTATTCATATAATAGTTCCAGAAACCATAATGTCCAACACTTGCAAGCATCTGCCCCGGAAGTTCTTTATTCCAGTTACCTTCGGGTACCGGAGAGTAAATAATGCCATCGGGGCGTTGCCAATTAATTAGTTCCAGTATACCTTTTTTAGTAATAGCCGACGACGAAGGACTTAAAGCATAAAATGCCTCACCACTTTCATTTACCACATCACCCCACCATTGTGCCCGTTCCCGGTCAGGACAATCCATATAGGTGTCGCGCATGGTAACATATAAGGTACGGACAGCCATTTGCCATAACTTATCGTAAAAAGGATCATTGCTGTTGAAGTAACCTGTAAACTCACAGTCATAACCGGTTTCCCTATATGTAAGTGAATTTATTTTTACACCTTTCGGGATCATATATTTCATCACATGCCCATTCATCCATCCTAAGGATTCGTATTGCTGTCGCCCTTCTTTGGTAATATATTCAGCACGCACCGAAGCAACATTCAATCCCATATAATCAAAGTTATCAGTCTGCATTCTTATTACCAATCCTGCAGGAGCTTCTATATCCAGTATAGGATGAGCATGACAATTGTATGGAAGCCTGCATTCTATCCATTCACCGGTTCCTTCATTCGGCAGTTCATTGTCATTTTCATAATTTCGAATACCGTAGTCCTTCCATTGAGGAATTGGTCGTAACCATAGCTTGTTCCACGGAGCTGACTCTGCTTCTCCACTTACAACCACCCCGGTAAAACCTTTTAAATCAGCACCAGGTTTTACCCACTCAAAATCATCAATCTGAGCATTAAAACGAATATTGGATTCTGGCAATCTGTAATTCGGATTCTCGTATACCGTTTTTTCGAAGGCCTTGTTTAGCTTTCCGTGCCATGTATGATCAGTGTAGAGATCTATTGCATTACACTCAAATGCCAATCCTGCCTGCCCGCTGCTCTTATGAGAAAATCCATCTTTGCCAAAATACCAGGTCAGCACTGCTACAGTATTTGCCCCACTTTTAAGGTAAGGAGCAATATCTACTTCATCATAATAGGTATCCTGAGGATTCGGACCCCTTTTAAGCAAACCTTCATAAACTACCATTTGCCCATTGATCCACAACCAATATTTTGAATCGGTAGCAATTTTAGCAATTGCACGATCAGGTAGCACTTCAAGTTCGATATCCTTCCTAAAGTTTATCCAGGTGTTTGTTTCATTTTGTGAATGCTCAAGTGCAATTCTTTTGGCTTTCCAGGATGTATTTTCTGCATTTATATTTAGCGTCAGCAAGCAAATTAATACCGGCAAAATGAAAAGTTTCATATTTTTAAGTTGAATTAAATATTGTATGGATAGTAAAACTACAGAAAAAAATGAAGATATAATTCTATAAATGATGAAATTGAATAATTAAAAAAGAGATAAATTGGTAAATTACCTTAAATATTCAATACAATCAGTGGTGATTGCAACAGCTATTCTGATAATAAATCTTGATAAAACAGTTGAAGCCTTAATGACATTATTTATTGAAAAAGAAAACAGATGATCTGAGTATAATAAATACTTACAAGTTCATCCAATCACTGACCGTTTCGATTTCATCTTTAATAATGGTATGTGCCATACCGGGATATATATTTAACCGGACATTTGCACCTAAAGATTCCATAATTACTTTTGTCTGCTCACTTCTTTCAACAGGCACATGAGGGTCATTATCACTATTGCCAATAAAGACCTTCGTTGCATTAAAGTTTCCGGAATACTTAGCAGGATTAACAGAATCACCTATAAGTCCACCTGTAAAGCCAATAACTCCAGCATAATTTACAGCATATCGGCTTGCGGTCTCTAAAGCCAGGCATGCCCCCTGTGAAAATCCCATGATGTATATATTCTCAGTGCCTATAATCAATGCGATCTCATCAATTAATTTCTTCACCACCTCAACTGCTGACGACAACCATGGCTCATTCTGCTCTTCAGGAGCTAAAAAGCTATATGGATACCAGGAATTATTTGTTGCCTGGGGAGCTACAATATAAAAATTATCCACGTTAAATCTTTCAGCAAGTGAAATGATATCACGGGCAGACCCTCCCCTGCCATGTAATAATATCATCGCCTTTTCCGCCTGATTTACAGGCATCCCACCTTCCACTAATAAATTATTATGCATCAGTCGTAATAGGTTTCAAAATTTATATCAATAGACGGCAAATCTTCTTCAATTGAAGCACGATTCTTCTCCTGCCATTGAGGCAACTTCAATGCTTCTCCCAATTTTTCTCTTTCCTCATCAATCTCAAATCCAATGTCACTGGTAGCAACTTCAAATAGAATTCCTGACGGTTCCCGAAAATATATCGAATGAAAATATTGCCGGTCAAGAATACGCGTGACATCAAGCCCGTAAGCTTGTAATTTCTTGCTGATTTCAAGCTGAGTATCATCACTTTCAGTAGCAAATGCCAAATGATGAACCGTACCGCTGCCCGACAAACCGCGTTGTGCATCCGGAACACAAACAATATCAACCAGATCGCCCGGCTTGCCAGAAGCTGAAAACCGAAAGCGACTCCCTTTCTCTTCTATAGAATGATGATCCATTATGGATGTAAGAAGGCCTGCAGTTCTTTCATAACTTTCGATACTTAATGTCACACCATAAAATCCCCGAATAGCATGCTCCGCCGGTATATGGCCTGTGCCATAACCTTTTCGAAGATCTTTAGCATTTGCAACAAGTTCCAGTCCCTGCCCCTCATAATCCTCAAAATAAATAAAAACCTCTTCAAACCGTTGCTGAGGAGGCCGGTAAGAAACATTGAATTTATCCAGCCGTTTCATCCAGTATTCCAATGAGGATTCCGGAATTGAAAAAGAAGTAACCGTTAATTGCCCATTTCCTTTCCGGCCTCTTTTAAGTCCGGGAATTGGGAAAAAAGTCATGATACTGCCCGGACTTCCGGTTTCATCGCCATAATAAAAATGGTAAACATCCGGAGCATCGAAGTTTATGGTTCTTTTAACCAGCCTCAGCCCAAGGATTCCGGCATAAAAATTCAAATTTGCCTGGGCATCAGAAGTCATTGCAGTGACATGATGCAATCCGGTAATTATTTTACTCATAATTGAATAAATAATGATTTACGAACTTCTTTTTCTATATTACTTGTTTTGTGGCCTTTCCCTGTTGTATCTTCAACAAGCAGTATATCGCCCGACCTGAAAGTTCTTTTTTCACCAAGGCTTGTAGTAATTTCAATGGCCCCATCCAGCAATATTACAAATTGCTTATCAGGTGCATTATGAAAATCCCAATCATATTCAGCAGGATTCTCTCTAAACTGAACCGATTTTACCGGAAATTTTTCAGATAGAGATCCCAATTTTCCCTGATGTGAAAGCTGAACCTCAACGTCAGCGAAATGGCTTTCGCCCTGCTCATCAGAATATATACGAGTATAGCGCATCTTAACCTGTTTATTATTTGAAACCTAACAAACATATATTGAGAATGTTCTTTAAATAAAACTGGTAAAAACTTAAAAATCCGAACACAAAACACAGCACATCATTGCAGAAACAATAGCTTCATGCCCTACATATTTTAAAAGTTGAAATTAAATTGTTCCAGTTAAATAACAGGCCACTCATTAAAAACCCGGCAATCTTTTTATATTCCAAATTTCAGATTCTTCTTTTTACAAATTATCCCTACTTTAGTCGTTTATTTAAAATCAAAAGAGATGAAACTAAATCCTGTAAAGCCACTAAAAGCATTAAATAAAGCCTGGCTTAAAACTAAACCAGTCCGAAATCAAATTGAACAGTTTAAGAATAACCTGAACCAATTATTTGAACATACAAATGAAAATGAATCTGAAGAATTTCATAAAAACCTGCTGAGCAATTTCCTAAAATCCTCCTATTGTTACGACAACTATTTAATTAATACAAGGTATCGGGAAGATCTTGCAATTTACAATGGTTCAAATACAACTTTTACAGCAGGAATAATTATAGAAACAAAAAAACCGACCAACAAAAGTGAAATGCTCTCTTGTGAAAACATCAATGTAAAAGCACTGCATGAATTGATTCTTTATTACATGAGAGAACGTATAACAGAAAAAAATCTTGAAATAAAACACTTAATTGCCACCAATATATATGAGTGGTTTATTTTTGATGCTACAGAATTTGAAAAACATTTTGTTAAAAATTCAAACTTTCTCCGTGAATTCAACAAATTTGAAGGTAAACAATTAAGCGGCACTGATACTGATTTTTTCTATAAAAACATTGCAGCACGATGGATTGATGAAGTGAAGGATGAAATAACTTTTACTCATTTAGATCTAAGAGATATAAAAAAATTACTGCCAGTCCCAAATCCTGCTAATGACGCCAAATTAATTCCCTATTATAAAATTTTTTCTCCTGAACACCTTTTGAAACTACCTTTCGAAAACGACAGCAACTCCCTTGACAAAGGCTTCTATCACGAATTACTTCATATTATCGGACTTGAGGAAACTAAAGAAGGTAATAAAAAAGTTATCGGCCGAAAAGCTCCCAAAAGACGCAATCAGGCGTCATTAATTGAAAATACTATTAATATTCTGAATTTTGAAAATTATATCTCTTTTGTCAACCGGTCAAATTATGGATCAAAAAAAGAAGAACAACTGTTTAATATTGCTCTTGAACTTTCTATAGTGTGGATAAACCGGATACTGTTCTTAAAATTACTCGAAGGGCAGTTGGTAAAATATCATAAAGGAGATAAATCCTATAGATTTTTAAACACAAAATCTATATCTGATTATGACGATTTGAATAAACTATTCTTTCGAATACTCGCTATACGCGCAGAAGACCGGCTTGAAGCTGATAAAATAAGATTTAACCATATCCCCTACCTGAACAGCTCGCTATTTGAAACTTCTGAAATTGAACGTAAAACCATACGCATAAGTAACCTTGAAGACAACTGCCTTCTGCCTGTTCTAAATTCTACAATACTTACCGATGAAAAAGGCAAAAAGGTAAAAGGGAATAAAAATACCCTGCACTACCTTTTAGAATTTTTGGATGCCTATGATTTTTCAAGTGAAGGCTCAGAAGAAATACAGGAAGAAAGGAAAACAATTATTAATGCTTCGGTATTGGGCCTGTTCTTTGAAAAAATAAACGGGTATAAAGATGGCTCTTTTTTTACTCCTGGATTTATTACAATGTATATGGCCAGACAAACAGTAAAAAGGGCTGTATTACAAAAGTTTAATGACATAAAAGGCTGGGAGTGTAAATCAATTGACGAGCTTTATAACCGCATCAATGACAAACCTGAAGCAAACAGAATTATCAACAGTTTGAAAATTTGTGATCCTGCTGTAGGATCAGGGCACTTTCTTGTAAGTGTATTAAATGAAATTATTTCTTTAAAAAGCAATTTAAAAATTCTCACTGACCGTAAAGGACGTATTTTACGCGATTATCATGTAGAGGTAGAAAATGATGAGTTGGTGGTAACTGACGAAGAGGGTTGGTTGTTTGAGTATCGGCTTGGAAATATGGAAAAACAAAGAATTCAGGAAACCCTTTTCCACGAAAAACAAACGATCATTGAAAACTGCCTGTTTGGAGTAGATATCAATCCGAACTCGGTGAAAATATGCAGGTTACGATTATGGATTGAACTACTAAAAAATGCTTATTATAAAGAAGGCACCAATGAACTCGAAACCTTACCAAATATTGACATCAACATTAAAACAGGGAATTCGTTAATAAGCCGTTATGCGATAGACAGTGATTTAAAAAAAGCATTGAAAATAAGCAGGCATGGCATCGACGGATACAAATTGGCAGTAAATACTTACAGGAATGCTGCTAATAAAGAACAAAAACATGCAATGCTGGAACTTATTGAAACCATTAAAAATGATTTTGAAATCGAAATAGCTGCCAACGATAAACGCAGGATTAAGCTAAACAAGTACAAAGGCGAATTATTTTCATTAAGTAATCAGAAAGGTTTATTTGAAATGAGCCAGGCTCAGAAAAAGATAATAAATAAGAAAGCAGCTGGATTAGCTGCAGAAATAAAAAAACTGGAATCCGAGCTGGAAGAAATAGCCAACAATAAAATCTATGAAAATGCATTTGAATGGCGGTTCGAATTTCCTGAAGTACTTAATGATGATGGTGATTTTACAGGTTTCGATATTGTGATTGGCAATCCTCCCTACATCAGACAAGAAGAGTTTACGGCATTAAAGCCGGCATTTCAATCAAAATTTAAAACCTACAGCGGTACTGCCGATCTGTATGTATATTTTATAGAACAAGGCCTGACTATTTTAAATCGAGGAGGCGAATTCATGTTTATCGTGCCAAATAAATGGATGCGTGCAGGATATGGCAAACAATTAAGAACAAAATTAAAAGACACGTTGATCAATACAATTCTTGATTTTGGTGACCTGCCGGTTTTTGATGAAGCTACAACCTACCCGTGTATCCTGGCTATTAGTAAAGATGATCCGGCAGAGATATTTGAAACAGCTGAAATTAAAACACTTGAATTTCCTCATGGACTGGAATATTATATCAATCAGCACAAGTATGAAGTTTTATCGGGCGAACTGCAGGACGAAGGATGGACATTATGCGATTCAAGGGTTCAAAGACTGCTGGCAAAACTGAGAACAAAGGGTATACCATTGGGGGAATATGTGAATAATGGAATTTATTATGGTATAAAAACCGGTTTAAATGAAGCTTTTGTAATAGATGAAAGTACTAAAGAGCGGCTAATTACCGAAGACCCTGCGAGTGCCGAAATCATAAAACCTTTTTTGGCCGGCAGAGATATTAAAAGGTATCAGACACCAGGCAGCAATAAATATCTTATTTTGTTGAAAAATGGTGATACCCACAAATGGTTTGGAAACTTAAGTGAAGAGAATGCCTTGGCTAAACTGAAAGAGAAATATTCTGCTATTGTAAATCATTTACTACAATTTGAAGAAAAAGCTAAAAAAAGATATGACAAAGGTCAGTATTGGTGGGAATTAAGAGCATGTGATTATTACGATGCATTCGAAAAACCTAAAATCATGTTACCTGACATTTCTTTGCGTTGTCAAGCAACCTTTGACTGTAATGAAAATTTTTATTGTGTAAACACGGCTTATATAATCCCTGGCTTAAGTTTATCTGATTTAGCAATTTTAAATTCCAAATTAATACATTTTTTTTATTCCAATCTGACTCCTTCTATCCGTGGTGGAT
>DASRQG010000684.1:0-57774 GCA_035645995.1 Mariniphaga sp.
GTTCGCTTCTTTAATGACTACAGGATAAGGTATTAATGGCCGGGTATATATTAGCAGAGTTAAAACGGCATTCGCCTTTTACAGTTATTGGAGCATCGAGTGGAGTTCTTGCTGCATTAGTATTTCAGGGATTACGACAACCTGTTTTGTATAAAATTTTTTATACTTTGCATCCAATTCATGTTGTATTAAGTGCTCTGGTGACTGCATCGATGTATAAAACCCATACTAAATCGGGCAAGAAATTATTTACACTCCTGTTAATAGGTTATTTTGGTTCGGTTGGGATTGCTACACTGAGTGATTCGGTTATTCCTTTTATAGCTGAAATGTTGCTTGGTATGCCTGAAAGAGAGATTCATATAGGATTTATTGAAAAGTGGTGGCTGATAAATCCGCTTGCTATAATGGGTGTTGCTATTGCTTACATATTTCCACAGACAAAATTCCCGCACGCAGGGCATGTATTATTAAGCACCTGGGCATCAACATTTCACATTCTTATGTCAAAAGGTCACTTGAATTTTGCTACTTATCTGGTTGTTTTTTGTTTTTTGTTTATCGCAGTATGGCTTCCCTGTTGCGTAAGTGATATAGTCTTCCCTTTAATGTTCATTAAAAACAAAAACTCAATTAATTGAATATTTATTTAAAAAGAGTTGTCTGATCAAAAAACATAAAATATTTTAATTGCAATTTACATTAATTCAGGAGCCAGGGAATGTCGGTGTAAATCCGAAGCGGACCTGCCACTGTAATTCCATTACTGATTCCATCTCTGGAATTGGGAACTGTCAATCCAAGCCACTGCCCCGATGTAAAATCAGGATGGGAAGGCGACAGTTCGGAAAAGCCAGGAGACCTGCCTGAATCACTATCTACACTTGTGAACCTTCATGGGTTTAAGGTTCAAAGGAGAATCCTTTTTGTGTATTATAAATTTCCAGCACAATTGTGCATGCTTTTACTGTTTAGTTATAACGCATGTATTGCTGAACAGAATGTTATAGCTAATAGCAGCAACACAGTAGACTCGTCAGCAAATTATACAAATGCAGACAGGGCTATTTCAAGTGAAAATAGAGATACTGCAGCGATATCGTATCTTGAAAAGATGTTTGTATCTGCCAATCGAATGCAGCGTCTTATGGAAACAGCTCATTCGCTATCAGTAGTAAAAGCAGATCAGTGGGCTGGTACTGGCAAAACCATTGCAGATGTAATATCCGGGCAATCCGGAGTTCATACCAGGCGTTATGGCGGTACTGGTTCAATGCAGACAGTATCAATCAGAGGGATCCCCGGATCCAGGATACAAGTGTTTGTTGACGGTGTTGCATTGAATTCATCTATGGGTGGTGCGGTTGATCTAGGTAAATTGAACCCGGAGCGGTTTGAATCAATCGAAATACATAAGGGAATTACTCCATCATCATTTGGAGGAAACGGTATTGGTGGTGTAGTCAACTTGCGTACGAAGCGTCCGACACCTGGAGAGAATGGTACAAAAATTATGGTTTCAGGTGGCAGTTATGGCCTGCTTGAAAGCTGTATCGATGTGTTTCGTCATTTTGATACAATCGCCACTTTGGGTGCATACCTTTCTTATAAACATGCGAAAAATACTTTCCCATATCTTGATCGCAACAACACAGTAACAATTACTTCAGATGACCAGATCCGTTATGTCAATAATGGAGAATATACCAATGCACAGGGCGGATTAACGGGCGATTATTGGTTGAATAACAGTTCTGTTATAAGGTGCAGGTTGGAACATACAAGAATCTCAGGTGGAATTCCGGCAGAAGAATCAAAAGAAAATGTAACGGCAGGATATACTCAGAATTGTACGGTTGGAGATATTAGAATCGTATCAGATAAAAAATACGGTTCAAGGATGACATTAGAACCACGAATGAATTTTGAGATAAAAACTGGCGAAACACATTCTACCGGACTTGATCATTTCAGTCACCCGCACGGTACTTTAACTTCAGGAGATTATATAGAGTTAGGATACCGGGACATTAAAGCAAATTGCGCGCTGCAGTTAAATTATAAACCTTGTGTATGGTGGTCTCTAAATGCATTAATGTCCATAACTGGAGAAGACTTTGATCCTTTTTCAAGTAAAAATGACAGTATACATGGAGAATGGCCGGGAAGAAGGGTTCAAGGCTCATTTTCCACAACACTGGATTTTTTATCTGAAAAAACCGGTTTAGGGTTGGAACTTGAAGGCGCGATTGAGGGAATTTATACCCAAACAGATGGAGGTGTGGATAGCTACTTTAAATATTCTGTACCGGATAATGATACGACTGAGATGGAGAAATCCTGGCGTGCAGGGTTACGTTGGACAGGGATTACTGGTTGTTTGTTGTTTGCAAATCTTGGAAGTTATTACAAAATTCCTTCACTTCATGAGCGTTATGGCTCTTTTGGCGCAGTACTGCCAAATCCGGATCTGGCAACAGAGAGTGGTCAGACGATTGATTGTGGAATTAAATTAAATTTATCCAGATGTTATGTAGAAATTATCGGCTTTTACAATCTTCTAAAAAACGGGATTTATGTTCATAACGACGGCAGGTATTTAAAGTCAAGAAATATAGGCGGAGCCAATGTTTACGGGATTGAAGCGAATGTTGCTTTACCTGTTATTAAATATCTTGAATTCGAGAATCATCTGACTATACAAAGAACAGAAAACAGCTCTGATATCAGTTACTATAAAGGATTACACCTGCCAGGAGAACCACCTGTTATTAATGAATTTATGACACGGATTGGACCATGGTACAATTTTGATTTACAATATTTACTTGAATTTCATTCTGCCTGTTATCGTGATTTTAAAAATGTTCAAAGAGTGCCTGCTGACATAACAAAAAAAGGATTGTTTTTCAACAGCTTTCGGTTAAGATGGTATCCATCCCGGGGATTTTCATTAGCTGTATCTGCAAACAATATTACAATGTTTAATTTTTCATGGAAAGATCTTCCGGGAAATTATGAAAATGCAAAAACACATATAGTTTATCCCGGCCGGGAATACAGGTTAACATTAGAATACCAGTTCTGAGCCGCGTAATATGAAATATAAGTATAAATATAATTTACTATACCATTACCAGTAAATTCAAGGAGTATGGTGAAGGATTATTGTTGTATGAGGTATTGGATATTCATAATTGTCGGTTGTTGAAAATCAATAACGTTTGGTAATGCCAAAACAATTGAAAAAATTTTGGAATAACGTATTGATACACGAATCCAAATGCGTAAGTAAAAATGCAGGTTTGGTGAAATATTACATTGTCAGGAGGTATAATGAAAAAGAAATGTTTATTTGTTTGTGTAACGTTTGCTGTATGGTTTTTATCGGGGTGTATAGAGACAGAAAATCCGGTGAAGACAGAAGAAGATTCTTTTAAATATATTGATATACAGGAGTATGCATGTCCTGATGATGGAACTGGTAATCCTTATGTTGATCAAATGGTGCGGTATGGTGATTATGTATATGCGGGATTACAACGGCGAAATGGATTTGAACCTGGATGTAATTCACAAGTACTGAAAATAGATATTGCAACTGATAAGGTAGTGGAAATATATGATCTGAAATTTAAAAATAATTATAGTATTGTAATAGTTGACAATAAGTTATACGCATCAAATCCGGGGAGTTCTTATCAGACCGGTGATGGGGCAATAGAGAAACTGGATTTGACAAGTGGAAAGATAAGTACGGTAATAACAGAGGATATTCTGGGGGGGAGTCCGAACCAGATTGTACATAAAAGCGGTACAAGATTTTATGTGCAGGTATATATTGAATATGAAAATGTACCTGTGTATGAAATCGATTTTGACAATGGTGAAATTATAGATACATTGGAAGGAGTTGTTAACGCTTTTGGCGGATTCTGTTATGATAATGAAACTGAAAGGTTGTTTGTAAGTGAATGGGTAACAGATGATGCGGGGGTTAAAATTTTTAAGGACAACATAAAGATTGGTGAAACAGTTTCATCATCAATGACTCTTCCACCCTCATCCATGAGTATTTTAAATGGTAAACTTTTCCTGACAGAAACAGATTATAGAACAGGCATTCTGGAATGGATGAAGGTTAATGGAGAATCGATGGGAAAATCATGGATGGAAATCAGCAGTGATGCAATTATTCGTGAAGATGGTACCTGGATTTATGTTATAGAGAGATTTGGTTCAGATAAATTGATGCGTATTGATCCCAATAATATAAAAAATGATGCAATCAATTATGAAACAATTTTTGATGAAGGATCAAACCCGGTTGATATTGAAATCGTGACATCAAACAAAGCGTACGTAAGTTTACAGAAAATACCCAGAATAGTCGTAATAGATCCAAATATCGGAAGATGATCTGGTTGAAGAGTTGTTAATGTAAATAAAAACAGAGGAATAGTTTAAATTTGGAAAATATAAAATGATAAAACAGTCAACAGACAGGAATAGATATGAAAGGATATATTCAGGTTTATACCGGTAATGGTAAAGGAAAAACAACTGCTGCGATTGGATTATCTATTCGAGCTGCAGGGGCCGGAAAAAGAGTGCTGTTTATACAGTTTGTAAAGGGAGAGGTTTACAGCGAAATAAAGGCGCTGAAGAGGTATGACGACCTTATAGAGATCCATCAGTATGGACAAGGATGTTTTATTGAAAAGCAAATAACGGACGAAGATAGAGAATTGGCAATGACAGGTTTAAATGAGGTAAAAAGGTTACTGAAAATAAACAATTATGAAGTAATCGTTCTTGATGAGGCAAACATTGCATTGTATTTTGGTCTTTTTACTATTAATGAATTGATGAGTGTTATAGATTGCCGCCCAAAGGGGTGTGAGGTAATTATTACAGGAAGGTATGCTCCTGAAAAGCTGATCGAATCAGCTGATCTGGTCACAGAAATGAAAGAAGTCAAGCATTACTTTACAAAAGGTGTATACGCAAGAAAAGGGATCGAGAAGTGAAGGCACATGAAAAAGGTTCATACCCGTTTACGCTTGGTACAACATCATATATAATACCTGATGATATTTTACCTAATGTGAGAATACTCGCACCATATGTTGACGATATTGAACTCGTATTATTCGAATCTCCGGAATTATCAAATATGCCGTCGAACGATAATATTTCAGAGATGATCTATATAAAAAAGCAATATTCAACGGGGTATACGGTTCATTTGCCGACGGACAAAAAAGCCGGATCGGAAAATATCAGGGAAAGAATTAAATTTTGTGATGATGTCAAAAAAGTAATTGAGTTGACTTATCCCTTAAATCCCCGGGCATGGATACTTCATCTGGAAGGAATAACTAAAAACACGAATAAAGATGGGTTGGCAAGGTGGACAGACAGATGTTTCGAGGTTTTAAAAAATATTGATTCTTTTATTGAGGATACGTCTTTAATTGCTATAGAAAATCTTGGTTATCCATGGGTATGGCATGAAAATCTGGCTGAACAGTTTAATATGTCTCTATGCTGTGATGTCGGGCATTTGTGGCTAAATGGTCATGAAAACTGGATTGATGATGTGAAACAGATGTTATCAAAAACAATTGTAGTTCACCTTCATGGCGTATGCAGTTTCAAGGATCATGTCGGATTACAAAAAGGAGATAGAAAATTATTGAAATTATTTCTGAATGAACTAATATTGAAAAAGTATAAAGGAGTCATAACTCTGGAAATATTTAACGGGAATGATTTTTTTGGTTCAATGGAGGCTTTGAAGAAAGAATGGGAGCTGTTACATTAATAACCGGCGGTGTAAGGAGCGGAAAAAGCAGCCTGGCACTGAATATTGGGGAAAAATCAAAGTTTACACAAAAAATATTTATCGCAACCGCTGAAGTAATAGATGAAGAAATGCGTGAAAGGGTAGAAAAACATCGCCTGGAGCGGGGAGATGTATGGAAAACTGTCGAAGAACAATTAGATCTTGTCTCTGTCATTAAACAAACAGGAGAAAAGGCTGTAGTTGTTATTGATTGTTGCACAGTATGGCTTGGAAATATCTGGCATGTCCACGGTAGTGATAATTCTAACCTCGAAACAAATATTGAAAAATTATGTTCATTTCTGAAAGAGTACGTTTCGCAAAGACAAGTTGAAATAATTATTGTTTCTAATGAGGTTGGATGGGGTATTGTCCCGCACGATCCGGCAGTAAGGCGATACAGGGATTGGGCAGGTAAATTGAATCAGCGTATTGCTGGTATTGCAACAGAGGTTTATTTATGCGTTTCAGGTATACCCGTTAAAATTAAAGAAGAACATTAAGTTGTTATGCTGTTCATTATTGTTAAGGTAAGGAGCGTTTCATGGATAAAATGGTAAAAGGTATTGAAAACCCGTTAGATGAGGTCATACAAAAGCAGGTACAGGAAAGATTGGATGATTTGACAAAGCCAAAGGGAAGTCTTGGTTATCTGGAATCATTAATTTTACAATACTGCTTATGTCGTGGAGATGAGACCTCGTGTATAAATAAAAAAATGCTGTATGTGTTTTCCGGGGATCATGGGATAACTGAGGAAGGAGTTGCTCCTTATCCAAAAGACGTTACAATTCAAATGGTTCGTAATATGCTTGACGGAGGCGCAGCTGTAAGTGTTATGTGCCAAATGGCAGGTGTTCAATATAAAGTTGTTAATATGGGTATTGACGGTAATGTTGAAAGCAATTCTCACCTTTTATCTTATCCGGTCGCACCATGTACAAAAAATTTCAGCAAAGAAGCAGCCATGACAAATGATCAGTGTTTGCAGGCCCTTGAAACGGGTTTTGACATTGCACTTTCAACACATAGTGATCTGTATGCTATTGGGGAGATGGGAATAGGTAATACAACATCTGCCTCAGCATTAGCTGCCTTATTACTAAACGAAAACCCGGTAAAAACAGTGGGGATGGGTACCGGGGCTACAGGTTCAGTCATGAACAGGAAACAGAATGCAGTAGTAAACAGTGTAAAATTTCACCAGAGTAATTGGGATGGTTCGGTCTTTGATGCGCTTGCGAGATTGGGCGGGTTTGAAATTGCAGGAATGACTGGTTTTATACTCGGCTGTTCAAAAAAACGGATACCGGTAATTATAGATGGGTTTATTACAACAGTTTCTGCTTTATGTGCTGTAAAGATGAATCCGGTAGTAAAAAACTATTTGATTTTCAGTCACGTTTCTGACGAACAGTATCATAATGAATTATTGAAAAAAATGGATGTAAGACCTTTGATGAATCTTAACATGAGGCTTGGTGAGGGGACCGGAGCAGTTTTAGGAATACAAATCGTTGAGCAGGCATTAGCTTGTTATCATGGAATGGCGACTTTTTCGGGAGCGGGGGTTTCGAATCGGGATAATTAATGGATTAATTACTGCAGTAAGAACATTGACAGTTGTATCTGTTCCGGGACCTGAGGTAAAAAGGCGTTATTATTCACTGCCATGGTTTGTAGCTGCAGGATTGATTATTGGATTAGTGCAGTATTATATCGGAACATTTTTATTCACCTGGAAAAGCGAGTTGTTGAATATAGCTGCTTTCTTTATGGTTGTAATTAATTACATTCTGACTGGAGGATTGCATCTGGATGGTTTGGCTGATTCAGCGGATGCTTTTGGAACAGTCCGTAATCGTGAAAAAACACTTAAAATTCTTAAGGATTCTCATATTGGTGTTTTTGGTGCAGGTGCAATTGTTTTGGGAATTCTATGGAGAATTATATTATATAAACATTTGTTAAGTTTAAATCAGGCTGTCTGGATTGTATATGGGATTTTATTATCTAGGGTTATTCAGGCGTTGATTTTACAACATGTTTCATATGTACGTGGTAGTGAAGGAAAAGCATATGGGTATAAGGGACCTTTTTTTGTAAGTATTATTTTATTTTTACAGGTAATGGTATTTATTATGTATATAACCTTTTGTCATGATATAAGGGTTGCTATTATTCCATTTTGCACGGCACTTCTTATTCTCTTATTTTTATTGTCACTATTTGTCAGGCGGCTGGGAGGGTTTACAGGAGATTGTCTTGGAGCGGTTACGGAAATATTTGAATATACATATTTAACAGCCAGCTATCTATTGCTGATTTAGTTTTGTTAAGATTATATAATAAAGAAAACTGTTGTTTTCTGTTACGCCTGGGGCATTATTGTTAGTGTCTTTATCTGGAATGGTTGAAAGCCCCTCGCCTCGCTACCATATCAGGAAGTTATTTCTCCGCAGTCGCTCGTACAACAAGACATAAGGAATATCTTGGGTTAAACCGATGGGTTTAAACAATTATTATATGGTTAAGCTAAACTTCGCATGAGGGTGTGGTTTAGTAAGTCGACCAGTTTTTGAATTTCTCGAATTGAAGTCGAGGGAGTATGCTCAATTTATGAGCGTGTATCTGTATCAGATTGATCGTGGGTGAGTAACAGAGGCTGAGAATGTACATATTGATTATCCCGGTAATAATAAGCATTATATTTTTTTCGTTGAGTATCATCTTTAACACCGTTTAAAATTAATCCCAGAATTTTCTTTTTAACCGTAGGGAATTCATCAATAATTTTGTTTAATTCTGCAGTATTGGATTTTCCGGCTTTAACAACAAAAATGGAACCAGAGACAAGATTGTTCATGATAACAGCATCTGTGACTGGAGAAATTGGAGGTGCATCAATAATAACCATACTGAATTTTGTAAGGGCCCAATTAACAATTGCTTTAAATCTTGAGCGGGTTAATAGTTCTGTCGGATTTGGAATTGCTGATCCTGCACTTAATAAAAACAGGTTAGTGAAAGAGGTAAGCCGAATTGAGTATTTGAGCATTTGTTCATTGATCTGATGTTCACATGTCAAAAGGTCTGACAGGCCGGGGTGATTTTCAATTTTAAAAGTGGCATTAAGTGTTCCGCGCCTCAAATCTCCGTCGATCAGCAGTGTTGGAATATGTTGTTGTGAAGCCATTATGGCTATATTGGAGGAGATTAACGATTTACCTTCACCTGAATCTAAGCTGGTTACAAGAAAAGATCTGCCATTAACCAGTTCAAGTCTGTAATTAAGTTTTGCGCGAAGTGACCTGAATAGTTCATGTATATATGTAATGTTTTCACCAGCGGTAACGAGTTTTGGATCATTTTTTTTATCCTGATTATCTTCGTTATCATTCAAGCTGAAAAGTGGAATAGTTTCCAGTAATGGGTAAGGCAAGAACCTCTTAAGGTCGTCTTTAGATCGCGCTCTTTTGTCAAAGAAGTCTGCGATAACGGCTGGGCCAAAAGAGATCAGAACACAGATAAAAAATCCGATTGCAATCAGTTTTAAAAGTTCTTTTCTTGCGGAAGCTTCTTCGGGAGGGACTGAATAATCCATAATGTAGATATCGGGTACTTCGGTTTCATCAGCAATTTTAGCCTGATTATATTTGCTTAAGATGTTTGAATAGATTTCAGAATTAATCTGCTGCTGACGCATCATTGTGGCTAGCTGCATCTCTTTTTGAGGAAGACCTTGCAGTTGATTCAATGTAACATTTTGTTGCGTTTTAGTGTGTGCTATTTCTTTTTTTTGCTTTTTAATAAAATCCTCAACGAGTGGAATAGTTTTTATTCTGACCCCATCAATTTTTTCTTTAACTTCTTTAACGAGAGGGTGTTCCGGAGAATAACTTTTAGCTAGAAAAGATGCTTTTCGCTGGAGCAGCATATTGTGTTCCTGTTGAATTACAATTGCTCCGGTTATGTTGTGGCTGCCAAGATAAAGAAGCGCTTCGCTGGTAGTCTGTTCAAGATCATTACTATTTTGAGAAAGTCGTTGCAGCAAATTTTGTGCTTCTTCAATTTCATTTTGAATGTTTATGTTTTTTGCTTCCATCATGGAAATATTCGAAACTGCATTTTGAGCATCAACACCTAATCCTACCTTTGGATAATTTTCTCTAAAAATCCGGATTCTGTTTTCATCACGAAGGACTTGTGAGTAGGCTGCTTCCAATTGTTTTTCAAGGGCTTTCATTAGCTCAGTTGTTTTTCTTTTTTTGAAGCTTAGGTTTTTTTCAACAAATTTATCTGCTATTGTATTGATCGTAGTAGAGATCAATTCAGGATCGCTTCCGGACAATCCAATAACAACAATCCCCTCCATCATCGGATCACGTCGGGGATTACCGCTTATTGTTATTCGGTTTCTGAGATCTTCAACAGCTTTTTCTTTGGGAAGAATGTAGAATTTAAATTTGAAAGGTTTTTTTAGATAATGTTTGGAAAAACCCAGTTTAATTCCGGTTGCTTGTAGCGTATCAAGCGAAGGAAGTCTGCCGGATATAAGAACCTTATTTTTAAGATTCAAAACTTTATTTGTAACCGAAATGGTATATGTGAACATGGATTTTTCATCAATATCGAAATAGTATTTTCCCGGAATAGCTGCAGAATCGACTTTGATAAATGTAAAAATTGATGATCGGTCATATTTTGGCATTAATAAATTAAGGGAGAGAATATCCACAATCTCACTGAGAAAATTCCTGCTTTGAATTAATTTCATTTTTCCTAAATTATTTGAAGCAGCTTCAGGAAGGGTAAGAACAGTAGGGGTTTTTTCCAAACCCAAAAGAACGTTTGTATTCAATTCGGGACGTATTTTTCCAAATGTTACAACAAGAAGCAGCCACCCGATTACAAGAACAGGAAATGTAGGAATAATATACCATTTCCATCTCCATAATACATTAGTATAATGCTTGATCCAATATATGTAATCAGGTTTGAATAATGGGGTTTGTTGTGTTTCCTGCACGGGGCCTACCTTCTTTGCATCCATTCATAAACAGTTATTGCACTCACTGCACTTGAAACCCCCAAACTGACGATTGGCAGGATTTCCTGTCTGAAAACTTCCCAACCAGTACGGTTAGGTCGGTTAACTACTCTGATTACATCACCAGACTGAAACCCAAGCTCCATGACCGGGATAGGATTTTTCAAAAGGTCTGCGCCTTTAATCTCCATTATTTCACCATTTCTTTCCCATTTAATTTTCCTGAGGCCATCCTCTCTGACAACCCCCCCAGTAAGTGACAATGCATACCATAGAGTTACTCCCGGGGAAACCCAATAAACTCCGGGCCGTTGAAACCCTCCTTGGAAACTTAATGAGATAACACGTCTTACCTGAATACTTGAAAACCTTAAAAGCGGGATGTAAGTGTCGGTTACTATTTCCTGAAAATTATTTCTATCCATTGATGTTACCTGAATCGGACCTATCATAGGCAAATCAACATAACCCTGGCCATCTACTGCAAAAATTCCATTCGGGAATCCTGAATCTGGTAATACACTGATTTTGATTCCGTCACCAGGTTTAAAATTCCAATCTATGATACAAGCATCATTGGGAATGGCTTTATAATTACTCTCAACAGGCGGGTTGTTTTCAGATTGCTTGTCTGGAACAGAGATTCCATTAGTTTGTTCAAGAGAAAAAACCTGGGATGTGAAAAATAGAATCAGGCATAAGGAAAAATGCGTTAAAACAAGAAAGTTAAACTGAAACGTTTTATACTGTTCCATACATTGCCCTCCATGCATAAAGTTCCATAAAAAATAGTATTGTGTTAGTATAAACCAAAGCTCAATATATAATAAAATGCACTAAATGAATAATTTGAACAAGTAAAATAAAAAAAAATCTGTAATTCAAAATTGTGGAACAGAAGTGGCTCTCTTTTTACTGTTTTGCTTTTTTCGTTGATTGTGATACATTTGGGAATGTGTGATCCTGAAAAGGGTATGGTTTTGGGCGGGAAATAAAGCGACTAACACATGCATGGATTCTAACTGGTGAACAGTGGTAAACAGTATAGTATACATTTTTGAAAATAACTCTGTATTGCTGCAATCTGGTATCCGTACATACGACAAACATCAATTAATGGTGTTAAATTCAGGTTTAGCTTAAATCATTTAAAATTAATATCGTTTTTGCTTTATTGGTTATTGAATAAAGGGGTAAAGAAGACACATCCTCCCGGGATTTTTGAATTACAATATTGCTTTTGTTTTTGCTTATATAATTTAGAACAGAAACTGAGTTCCATTTCCTGGGGAATTGATTTAAACTTAGTGGCTGAAAGAAAAATAAAACAGAGCAGTAGAGTTTTTTGCAATTAAGAATTTAATTGGGGTATGAGTAAAACTGTGACAGAAATTGAAAGGAATGCACCTGATGTTGATACCGTTAATTATTAGCGACAGATGTGTGTTGCTTGATTCCGGGTCGAGCACCTGTTCCTTTTTGTCAAAACTCTATTTGCAATTTGAATTAATGCCGGAAGTACCGGCTTTTATTTTGTTTGTATCAGGTTTTGTAGTGATGGTCTGTTTGGGTTGGATTAAAAAAATAAGGGAGTAAATAAGGGAAAAGTTGTCATGGTTCATAATTTGCGCCTTATTGATTCAGGTAAAAAATGAGTTAATAATATCAGAGAGTAGATTAGGAAAAACTTGATTGAGAAGATTTATTCTTCATTTGCTTCACAATTGAATTGTTGATGATTGCTAATCAGCCTGATCGAATCTGTTTTCGTAAATAACTTTTGAGATGTAAACAGAAAAAGAACGGAATGTACAAATCTCGCAAAAGAATTGTATACAGTTAAAAATCCAATCCTGTTTATATCATAGTGTAGTTTATTTGGGCAATGCAAAGGATTTTAATAATAGTTTTTGTTGAAACGATCTTTTCTTCATGAGGCAAACGTGATGATAATATTCGTGTTAAAATCCTGCATACTATTTTGTATTTGTCTAATGCTATCCTGTTCGGTTACTTATCTGATGCTGAAGAGTTCTGTGATAAAATATTTTAAAGACAAACCAGGTTCGCGTAAAGTACATCAGAGAATCATACCCCGTATAGGGGGGGGGATCATCCTGGTTTTGTTTACCTTGGTTTTAATATTATGGAAATTCACAAACATATTTCCGTTCAGCCTGCCTCTTAATCTTATATCAACATTACTGTTTGTATCCATTTCCATATTGTTGATTGGACTTCCGGATGATATGGTAATCTATCAAATCCGTAACAAAGCAAAATTTTTGGGAGAAGTGTTAATTGCTTTGGAAATTGTTTTGATCATGGGAGTAAGCCTTAATAATGTCCATTTTTTAGGATATGATGTAGAACTGGGCTTTTTAGGAGTTCCTATATCGGTTATATGGCTTGTTGGTGTGACAAATTCTGTTAATATTATTGATGGTGTTGATGGGTTGGCAGGAGCTGTAGTTCTTACAGGTTTTGTAGCAATAGGACTAATAGCAGGAATATATCAGAATTATCCTGTTTTAATTCTTTCTTTGATATTAGGTGGATTAATAGCTGGTTTTATGATTTTCAATTTATCGCCTGCACGTGTATTTCTTGGTGATACGGGTGCACTTTTATTGGGAATGATTTATGGTGTCTTGAGTATATACCTGATATCAGATATAAATAATAGCCTTCCGGTATTGGTTACACCATTGATAGTTGGATTCCCTGTTGTCGATACATTTGCAGCAATGGGCAGGAGGTTTTCAAGAAGTATTATAAATGGTAAAGGACTGCTGTGTTCATTCAAAAGAATGTCTATTGCGGATAATGAACATATTCATCACAGATTAATTTACAGAGGGTTAACGCATAACAAAACTGTTATAATTCTTGTTGTGTATCAGATGATAACATGCATGACTGCAATAGTAGTAATATTCAAAGGAAAATCAGAGAGTATTATAACTTTAACAATATTATTTGTTACTACCTTATGGATATTGTATAAGCTGGATTATTACGAACCTTTGTTAAGGAGAGTCAAGAAGCTTCGGGTAAAACAACTTCCGGAAAAGAATAAAGTTGGAATTATTGCTGATGATGAGGTGTTTAATTATTCGATAATGAGGTATGACCAGAACAGCTTTGAGTTTATACAAATGGAGAAATTCAGTTATAATACAAATAATAATCTTGATGCAATAATTTTACAAAGCAATAAGAGTGGTATGCTGAATGATTTGATTGGTATTGCAGGATCTTTGTACCTGGAGAAAAACTGTCCGGTATTAATTATAGTTTCACCTTATGACACTGTACCGGAACAATACAGAGGAGTGTATGAGAATATGTCAATTCTTGTAATAAAAGCACCCGCATATATGCCGATATTGTTTACAGAATTAACCAGAATCACCAAAGGAAAATACCTTAAAGGTAAGGTGAAAAACAGGACTGTTTACCAGGTTAAATAGAATAATGATGGTGAGAAATGAAAAACTTTGAAAAGAACAGAACACGTCTTCTTGTTATATGTCAAAAAGATGATCTGACATGCAATCTGGTTACATTACTCACGGGATATGGATATTATGTTGATTATGTAAAGACGTTAACAGATGGTGTTACAAGATTCAAGGGATATAAACATACAATTGTCATTGTAGATTCGGATTTGTTGCCAGAAAGGCCAGAAGAATTATTCACTGTTTTTAAATATTATACTGTTAATCCCAAGATACTGATTGTTGCAGGAAAAAATGAAGAAGAAGCGATTTATCCGTATCTGGATAATGGTATATATGACATAATCCAGGTACCCTTAAGATTCAGATATCTTCATTACAAACTGCGGAAGCTGGTGGTAAATGATAACCTTATGTCAAAATATGAGTATTATCAATTTCTCATTCAGTTGATAGTTATCTCAAGTCCGATCTGGGTAAATTTTATAATTTCGCTCACCCGTAATTTATTATACTGAAAGATATTCCCATGAACACAAAAACGAGAATTTTAACCTTTGATATTGAAGAATGGTTTCATATTCTTGACTTAAAGGATAATTTAATTATCGACTGGGACAAATATGAATGTAGAATTTATGCAAATGTTGAATTTATACTGAATGAGTTAAATAAAAATGGACATAAAGCCACGTTTTTCTGTCTTGGATGGGTTGCAGAAAGATATCCGGACATTATACGAGAAATAAACAGATGCGGTTACGAAATAGGAACACATTCGTATAGTCATACTATTGCCTATAACATGACACCTGATCAATTCCGTGAGGATCTGGTAAAGTCAAAGAGTATAATTGAAAATATTATTTCGAAACCCGTCCGAAGCTTCAGAATTCCGGGGTTTTCTCTAACAGAAAGCAATATGTGGGTTTTCGAAATACTTGCAGAATGCGGTATCACTATTGATTCTTCAATTTTTCCGGCAAAAAGGGAGCATGGGGGTTATAGTCAGTTTGTTATAGATAAACCTGTTTGCATTAAAACCAGATTTGGAACAATAAAAGAGTTTCCCGTTAACACAGTATCATTATTTGGTCAAAACATTGCTTTTTCAGGTGGGGGATATTTCAGGATATTTCCATATAACCTGTTAAAGGTACTTATTGAGAAATCGCCGTATATTATGTCATATTTTCATCCGAGAGATTTTGATTCAAATCAACCTGTACTGAATAATATGTCAATAAAGAGAAGGTTCAAATCTTATGTTGGATTAAAAAGGTCAGTTAATAAATTCAAAACCATATTAAAGGATTTTGAATTTACTGATATTGCTGAAGCAGAAAAATTTATAAAATGGAATGTGAATTTGTTGATCATCCCAGACAATCCTTCCGATTTAAAGGTGGCTGCATGAATACCGTTATTGTTTTTGGGGGTTCTGGATTTGTCGGAACTCATCTGGTCTATGAATTGCTGCGAAAATATGAAAAAATTGTGATTGCCGATATTAAAACTCCAGGATGGCATGAAGGAAGCGTAAAACTGGAAAACAATAAAGTGGAATATGTTTATTGCGATGTAAGGAATAAAATTGAACTTGCGGATTATGGAAGAAATGTAAATTGTATAATTAATCTGGCTGCGGTTCATACCAGTCCGGGATATCCTGCAAGAGATTATTTTGAAGCCAACATATCGGGTGCAAAAAATATATGTAATTATGCAAACATGGCTGGCTGTAATCGAATAATATTTACATCATCAATTTCTGTATATGGGCCGGGTGAAGATGAGAAGCATGAAGAGCATATTCCCATGCCAAATATACCCTATGGAGTTTCAAAAATCATAGCCGAGTATATTCATCGTGAATGGTATAATTTTGCATCCAATACTCGTATGTTAACTATAATTCGGCCTGGAGTAATATTTGGCAGAGGTGAAGGTGGTAATTTCACCAGAATGGCTAATGCTCTGCAAAAGGGATTGTTTATATATCCCGGAAGAAAAGATACGATCAAGGCATGTGTTTATGTTAAGGATGTTTGCAATTTTATAATCGAAATGACGAATGTAAACAAAGGATATTCTCTTTTAAATTTCTGTTATCCGCAAAAAATCACGATTGAAGAAATAGTAAAAACTTTTAAAGATACATTAGGCTATAATACGCCTGAACTGGTACTTCCATTTAAGTTGATAGTGCAAGGTACTTCAGTTTTAAACAGGCTGCCGATTAAAACCATAAGGACAATGGGGTTGGTACCTGAACGTATAGAAAAACTGATAAAATCCACAAACATTTCATCTCAAAAGCTGATAAGATCAGGTTTTAAATTCAGGTATTCCCTTGAGAATGCAATAATGGACTGGGCAGGAGAATGTAAAGGGAAAAAACTGTATTGAAACAATATATTAAGTCAAAAGATTAATAACGGAATCAGGATAAATTGTAATTATTACGAAAAATGTGATATTTGCTGATGGGGCGAAAATGAAGAAAAAGATATTGTTTATAGAACAAAATACGGATGGTACAATTGGAGGATCACATTATTGTTTACTGTATCTGATAGATGGTCTTGACAAAACAAAGTTTGAACCGATTGTCTTGTTTTATGAAAATCATAACCTGATTCCGGATTTTGAAATTAAAAGTATGGTTCATATTCACAATTATAGAAAGTATAATAAAAATAAAAATAAACTAAAAAGAAAAGCTATAAACATTATAGTGCATTTGAAACATTTTATGAATGCTTTGTACTGGATATCCAGACAGAAAATAAATTTGATTCATCTGAATAACAGCATATTGGGTGGTTATGATTTATGGTTGCCAATATCATTAATTCTGCATATTCCATGTATCTCGCATGAACGAGGGTTTAATTCATTTTCAAAATTAAAAGGAATAGAAAAATATTTATTAAATAAATATTCTGCGGTAATATCTGTTTCTGATGTAATCAGGGAAAATTTAAAAAAATGTGGAATATCGTATCATAAATTGTTGACAGTACATGATGGAATTGATCCAGATTTGTATCGATCAAAAGTTTCAAGGAGAAAAGATGAGGTAAAAAGAGATTTGAATATAAACAGCAAGGCGTTAATTATTGGAATGATTGGTAATATCCGTCTGATTAAAGGACAGAAATATTTATTGGATGTATTGAAAATACTGGAAGAAAAATATGATGATTTTGTATGTATAATGGTTGGAGGTATGTCAAAAAGTACAGAAAAGGATAATGATTTTGGTTCTTACCTGATAGATCTTATAAATGAGTATGGAATGAGGGATAAAATAAATCTTACCGGTTACAGAAGTGACATACCGGATATAATCAATATTTTTGACGTACAAGTAAATGCATCTATAATACCCGATGCATTCCCTCATGTTATTCTTGAAGGAATGTCGTTGGGAAAAGCAATCGTTGCGACAAATTTGGGTGGAGCAAAAGAAAGCATAAAAAATGGCGTGACTGGCTTTATAGTTCCACATGATAATGAGAGAGAGTTCGCTAATAAGCTGCTTCTTCTATTGAATAACAAGGAGTTACGAGAACAAATGGGAAAAGCGGCAAAAGAACGGATCAATGAATTTCATATAAAAAAGAACATTGAAAATACTCAGTTGATTTATTCAAAAATAATAACGAATAAATATGAATTAAGGTCAATTTGAAAAGAGCTTGCGGGAGCGCACTTGAGACAGAAAGAAATTTGTGACTGTGAAGGTCCTGTCTGCCTGGTGATATGGACAGGAAAACAGGTGTAAAAATACTGAATATGAAAAATGTATACAGGTGTACCTGTTTGGAAAATGACCAGTTGTCCGGCCCTAAAAACCAATGAAAGAGTTCTATATATGCGGAGTACAAAATGAAAAGCTAAAACCATGGAAAGTATTAGCTGCAATAAGTTTAGGTAAAAATCATGATAAAAAGCTGCTTCGGAAAATAAATGGATGTTTTAGTACAGCATTTAAATTCCACCGGATAAAGACATACCTGGAATAATAGATTCAAAGAGTGTTTTTATACTGGAATCAAGAACTGAGCAATGGAAAGGAGTGTTACTTGAGGTAATGGCATGTATAAAGCCGGTATGGCTTCGGGGGGTGGTGGAATAAACTTCTTTTGTTCAAGATAGATACAATGGATTGTTATTTGAACCCAAAAAACCAAAATGAATTAAGCGTAACTTAAAGACAAATATTAATTAACCCGAAATGATAAGTGAAATGGGAAATAATAAATAATTAATATGTAAATAGTATCTATCAGAGAGGTTTACGCAGAGTACAATGGAGGATTGTTAAAATCATTATTTAATTTTGAAAAGCCATATCAGAAACAGGTGAGCATACCGTTTCTATGAATGAATTATAAGAAATAGATATGAATACAAACGGAAATATAACAAAAACCGTTTTCAGAAGTATATCATGGCTTGCAATTTTCAAGTTTAGTAGCCAGATTCTGTCGTGGGTTATTACATTAATTATAGCAAGAATACTTTCTCCTGATGATTACGGGCTTATGGCATTGGCTACAATAATAACCGGGTATGTGGAATTATTCAGTGAGCTAGGATTAGGAGCAGCAATAATTCAAAAAGAAAAGATTACACAGACAGAACTTTCATCTGTGTTTTGGTTCGCATTGACAATATCAATTCTCCTGGGGGCGTTATGTTTTCCATTATCAAATTTAACTGCCAATATCATGAATGAGCCCAGGGTCATACCATTAACAAGGTTTGTGGCAATACATTTTGTTATATCAGGATTATACATTGTACCATCTAATCTGCTCAGGAAAGATTTAAAATTCAAAGAACTTGGGTTTATAGAATTAATAGCAGTAATGACATCTTTGATAGTCATGCTGATAATTGCAATACATGGTGGAGGAGCATGGGCATTATTAAGCGGAAGCATTACCAGAAAAGCAGTAGATGTCATGATGATATATCCAAAAGCAGGATGGTATCCTAAATTTAGGTTTAATATTAAAGATGCCTTTAATCTGTTGAAGTTTGGATCTGTGCTGGCATTGGGAAGATCAATGTATTATATGCAGGAAAGATCGGATAGTTTTTTTGCCGGAAGATTATGGAAATCTGGTAATGTTGGATTGTATGGGTTTGCAAAGCAATTGGCACAGATACCAACAGACAGAATCGTTTCATTGGTAAACCAGGTGTCTTTTCCTGCTTTTTCAAAAATTCAGGACCAAAAGAAAGAATTTAAAGAATTATATTTGCGCATTTCAAAATTGACCATGTTTATTGTTATACCCTTGTTTACAGGCGGATTTCTTCTGGGAGAATTATTAATAGGAACAATATTAGAAACAAAATGGTTCTCAATGCATATGGTATTCAGATATTTATGTATTGCTCAAATATTTGTTTCAATGAATGCAATCAATAATTTTGTACATGTTTCACAGGGGCGACCTGTATGGTCTTTGTATTACAATGTCGTAAGTGCTGCAATAATGTCAATTTCATTTTACATTATGGTTCCATATGGCTTGAATGCAATGATAGTACCATGGATATCTGTATTTGTGATAATTTGCGTGGGCTGGACTATAATCACACTTAAAAAGATAAAAATTTCACTAATGGAATATTTCGTAAATTTGCGCCATCCATTTCAAGGTTCGCTTTTGATAGGCTTAACTGTAACTGTAGTGAACAATATAATAAATCAGATTCCGGAGTTAACTGGTTTAAATTACATGAAACTTGCAATATTAATAACATGCGGTGCTGCTACCTATTTTATTTATTATTGGTCATTTGATAAAACATACTTAACAGACATATATAATAAATTAAAATTGCAAAAGAAGGTAGACCAAAAAATAAAGGTAATTGAGAAAAAGTCTTTAATATCAGAACAACAAAAAAAATAAAATTTAATGAAAACATTTAATTTTTAATTACGAGAGAGAAAATTGGGACGCAGAAAGGTTCATTGCCATGAGGCAGCAATATCTATCAGATTCTACAAGACAGATAAAAAGTCACCAGTCGATATTCATGAGAAAAAGTGGTAGATAACGAACAAACGTTTCCGGTAAAATGTTATAGAATAAAAATCAAAGTTTTTCATTGACTAAAAATGATTGCGACAAATGATCTAAATTAGGTATGAATAAAAAGCGATTTATCCGGAAGAGACAAAATGGAAAGATTAGAATACTATGAAAACAAAAAACTGGTTTGTATTTGCAATAATTTACTTACTGATTGATTACATTCGGCCTCAGGATCAGATAACATTTTTAAAATATCTTAGGCCTGGATTATTAGTAACAGTTATTTTGGTATTGTTTATACTGATGAATATCATGAAAATTAAAAACTTATATAATAACCAGTTATTACTGACAGGGATGTTTGTATTTTTATTGCTTGTACTCGTACCATTTGCAAAAAACCACCGTTATGCATTTAATACAGTTGTATCAATGGCACAGATAATTCCTTTCTTTATGGCGTGTGTAATATGTGTTAACAGTGTCGAACGTCTCAAAAAGTTTATGCTGTGGATTGTAATATTTATGGTATTTCAGGCTATATATGCAATATCCCACAGTGGTACAGGATCGAGCGGAATTTTCAGAGATGAAAATGATGTATCCTTATATGTTAATACATGGCTGCCATTCTGCTATGTATTCATGATTCTGGAGAAAAAATTAATAAAAAAGTTATTATTTGGATTATTTATAATAATTGGTATCGGTGCCAATGTCGCCAGCTTTTCGAGAGGCGGATTTCTTGGATTATTAGCCATGATAATTGTGATATGTATTGCAAGCAGGAAAAAAGCAGCTTCACTTATAGGTGTAGGTGGAATGATTGTGATAATGATTCTATTTGCAAATGAATTATATTGGAATGAAATGAGGACAGCTGCAAATACTGAAGATGGAACCGGACGGGTCAGAATTGAATCGTGGAAGTCTGGGTATGCTATGTTTCTTGATAATCCACTGGGAGTTGGGGGAAATAATTTTCAGGTCAGATTTGAAGAATACCAGACACCATGGTTTAAAAGAGGGATGTATGGGAGAGTCTCACATTCCTTATGGTTTACATTATTACCTGAATTGGGTATTTTGGGTGTAATGATTTACTTGCTGATTATTAAGTGTAATACAGGAGATTTGATGAAAATAAAAGGTATTTCAAAACAACTGTCTCCGGAAAATAGTATTTTTCTGCGTTATATGGTTACTGCTTTTTTTGCTTCATTAGCAGGTTTTTTTGTATCTGCAACTTTCCTTTCGGTACTCTATTATTCTCATTACTGGTATCTAACAGCATTGATTGCAGCTACTGCAAATATATCCAGGGAATGCCTGGAGGTTGAAAAGAGAACGACCAATCAAAATATTGAAACATTAATGCCTGATTAAAGTAAAATTTAAAAAACTGCGGTTCAGGAGTAACTATTGGTAACTTTCAATTCCGTTTTCCCTGCAATGATGTCATGTTTTGCTTTGCTTAAATAATTAACAAGTAAGTAGAAATCATCTCAAAGGAAACAGTCTGTTCAGGAGCATAAAGAAAATAGATGTTATAGGGCGTTGATATTTATTAAAAAATTCCTGTAATGAGTCTGCCATTTTTGCTCAATATCATTTTTCATGGATAAGGTTTTTTGTGTATATCCGGGAATATCTGAAAGTACAGTCTTTATTCCGGAGCCAATACTTCCAGGTTCGTTTTCAACAAAAAAAGCTCCTCTGAAATAATCACGCAGAACAGTTTTATTTGAAGTAATTAATGGTTTACCGGCAGAAACTGCTTCATAACACCCGCATAGCATACAATGATCAGATTTAGTTAGAACAATAATTAAATCGCTTTCCATGAGAAAGGCGGGATAATCGTTTTCAGGAATGAAACCTGTAAATATAACACGTTCTGGGATTTTGTCAGGAAGATAATCTGGACGTTTTTTATAATTGCCAGTGATATATAGACAACAATTGGCCATGTCAAGCAAAGAAAAAGCTTTGATTACTTCACGAACAGGTTCATCCAGACCAAAAGATGCGATAAAAAGAATATTGGTGTCACCTCGTAAATTGACCCGATTGAAATTAGGAAATTCAGGTAATTTGTCGGGAAGAATAACCGGTTTGCCATTTGATTTTATGACAAGATCAGCAATAAATTTATTGGTTACTATTGTTAAATCTGCAGATCTAAGTGAATAATAATGAAAACGCATAAATAACCATACAGGTAAAGAACCACTTTGAGGTTTGTTAAGGCGGAAATTGGAATGACGATCCACCACAAGTCTGGTTTTTGTAATGCGAGTACAAAAACATGCTAAAGCAGCAAGAACTATCGAAGGATTTTGGACAAAAATAATGTCTGCTTTTAGAAAAAAAAGTAAAGGAATAGTTTTTAAAATGCAGACAGGATACCTTAAATATCCTGAGATGTCAAATATATATAACTTGCAACCCAAATAATTCGCCAGTTCAAGAGATCTGCGTTGTGTTTCCCATGCAATCCATATTTTTCTATTCATGATTCTGCTAAAACTGAATTGGTAATCCAATAATTATATATGGGTGTTTCTGCATATGCTACCAACTAGGAGTATCTTCAAAGAAGATAGAGGTTCCACATTGATTAAAAGGTAAAATTGGAACTTATGTATATAGTATAAAAAAAATAGGACAATGATAAAAAATAAGATATACAGAATCAGCAAGAAAAGTGTAATAAAACTCAACATTTTATAACAAATATAAGAACAAAAAATATGCCAAATTTGAGTATAAACAGAGTACTCAATTAAAATCATATAATTAGAGTATCATTAAAATATACAATGATTACAGGGCTAAAGGTATGTGTACATGAAAACAGGTTTAAGCAGTTTCAAATCGATAATTCCCCGGACCAAATAAGCAGACTGACCAGGTCGGAATTTGTTCTTATAGTATTAATTCATGCCAATTATAGATTGTGATTTTTAATCAGAATCTATAACTGCAATAACGACGAGCATGTAATTAAAAAATTATCAGGAGAGACAATCTGGGTTTATGTTATCAATTGTGAATACAAAAACATATAATTGAATTGATCAATTCAGAAACGAGTGATTTCGTTTCACATATATCAACACAAAGTCTAAATGGAAATAAAAATCAAAACGACTTGGTCTGATATTTGGGTATTAAATTAAATTTGATAATACCGTTACACAGATGATTGTAGTTATAAAAAATATAACGTAATTAAGAAAAATTATGGATGAATATACCTGAGGTGGACGATTTTAATTAACGATGAGCTGCATGGAGGTACAACCGCAGAAAGGTTTTTATGGATGTGTGAATGTCATATCGACCTGGTGATACGGCCAAGCCGCCATGAATTACTTATGCCAATGTGCGCAAAGCAGGTCGCAGAAAAGAATCGTCTGATTTGGGATGAATTTGGTAAAATATCTCCTTGTATGCAATCTGTTTTATATAGTAGAAAATTAACTTGACGGAAAAATGTTATGAGGAAATATTGAGGTTAAGTTTTAAGATACAGTATTGGCATCAGTTATTAAATGTATTCAAGGATTAAATTATGAATACTAAATTAGAAATGATTTATTTGAAATTACCACTATTTTTCCAGAACATTGTAATCATGTTATATGGATTTCATGAAAATAGAGTACGATATTCAGGAATTTACAATAAATTTAGTAAAGAGATCGAAAGGAACTGTTTGTTAAGTGAGGAAGAATTGAAAAAATGGCAGGAAAACCGGCTAAGAAATTTATTAAATGACGCAATTAAAAATGTACCTTATTATAGGAAAAACATAAAGTTAAATGCATCAAAAATAAATAGATTCCGAATTGGAGATCTGAAATATTTACCAATATTAGAAAAAAATACAGTAAAGAGATATGCTGAACAATTGGTAAGTGAATCTTTTACGGAAAAAAAGATCGAAATACACACTACAGGTACCACAGGTACTCCTCTGAAAATAATCTGTACTCCAGAAATACGACAAAAAAATTATGCATATTTCAACAGGTTTTTAAAAATTGCAGGTATTGACTATAATGGAATAAGGGCCACTTTTGGAGGAAGGATAATAGTTGATTACAATCATAAATCACCTCCTTTCTGGCGATATAGTCACTTTCAAAAAAACATGCTTTTTTCATCATACCATATAAGCGAAAAAACTATAGAAAGTTATACAAAAGCACTGCAGAGATTAAGGCCATCATATATTGATGCGTATCCATCAAGTTTATACATGTTAGCAAAATATGCTGAACAAAAAAGCATATCGCTGCAAAAATTGACAAAAAGCATCGTAACTTCAGCTGAAGTTTTACACCCCTGCCAAAGAGAAGTAATTGAGAAACGATTTGGAGTCCCGATCTACGATCAATATGGTTCGGCAGAAATGTGTGTATTTATAGCACAATGTGGCTTGGGGAAATATCATATTCATTCAGATTATAGTATAGTAGAGTTTATAAAAGATGATGGTACATATGCAGGGCCAGGTGAAGAGGCTGAAATTGTGTGTACTGGTTTAATTAATCCAGTTATGCCATTGATAAGATACAAAATCGGTGATAGAGGTATTATTTCAGAAGAAAAATGTAAATGCGGAAATAAGTTTCCAGTATTGGAAAGGATTATTGGAAGGTCTGATGATTACATAATAACTCCAGATGGAAGAAAAATTGGAAGGTTGAGTCCGGTGTTAAAAGGATATCCTGTTCGTGAAGCCCAATATGTTCAGGAAAAACCGGATGAAATTATTGTGAATGTAGTAAAAGATGCAGGGTACAATGAAAACACTGGATGTAAAATAGAAGATGAATTGAGGAAAAGGTTAGGGGACAGGATAAAAATCTATATTAATTGTGTAAATAAAATTGAACGCGGTAAAGGAGGAAAATATAAAACAGTAATTTCGAAAATCCCTTAACAATAAATAAACAGTTCAGATAAGACAACTGTTTTGTAGTGTGGTTATATATAAAACATCCCCAGTTCATTGATAATTTAAAATGACCAATGTTATTTGAAATCAAAACAGTTCATAGGAGTTATTCTGCTATACATATTCTGCAAATGGTTAACTGCTCACAATCGTAAATAATTAGAATGTCTGAATTAAATAAAATTTAAATAAAAAAAACCTTTACCCTTTTGTTCAATAATAATATACTGCTATTCGAAAAGATGTTTTGTTATAACAGAATATCAAGAAAAGTCGGTTTAATTCTAATAAGGGACAAAAAATGACAATGTTGAAAAACAACAAATGTAACAAGAGGGAAAGGATGAATGGTATGAGTGTGAGAATCATTGCAATGTTGTTTTGTTTATTATTTTCAGGCTTAATAAATAGAATAGAAAGTAGATTTTCAGGTGATTGTGAATGTGAAAAAATGTCCGAACATCCTGAGTGGTTATGGTGTGATGATTTTGAATCTGGAGAATCATTAAAAGAGAAATATCAGGATGTAAGTACCAGTGGTTTGTCTGTGTCTGAAGAGGATGTGTTTGAGGGGAATTATTCTTTAAAACAAACATATACAAAAGGTCAAGATGGTGCAGGCTGGATTATCAAAGTTAATAATTCAGGATTTCCTGATCACTTGTTTATGAGATTTTACCATAAATTTGAAGGTAATTATGAAAGTTTTCCACCAAAAATGGCAAGAATACGTTACAGGCAAAGAAGTGGGAGCTGGGACAGACCGTGTGCTGTACACTTTTGGATAAGTAATTCAAAAGCAGTTGCGGATGTAAAAGCAATTAACAGTTCTCAGGCAAACAGTTCTGGGTATCTCAGTAAAGCAGTTTCCGATTTTTCATTTAAAGCAAGTGAAAATGTTAACAGATGGATATGTTTTGAAATGGAAGTACGACTTAATACACCCGGAAAAAAAGACGGATTATATCGAATATGGGCGGATGACAATTTGATTATTGAAAGAACGAATGTCGACCTCAGGGGTAATAAGACATACAAAATCAATGAAGTAATGCTTGATTGTTACTGGAATGGAGGGGCACCATCTCCACATAAACGTTTTTATGATAATTTTATTATATCAACAGAAAAAATAGGTCCAGTAAAAATGGAAACCGATATTAAATTTAAGCCGCAGATAAATGAAAACAGCCATAAATCAGGTATACGCCCCGTATTGTACGGAGTTAATAAAGCACACAACGGAACTGGAACAGGAGTTTATTTATTAAGAAAAAATGACGTATTCTCTATAGATGGTAAAAAGGTGGACAGAAACATGATAGGCGAAATTCAGAATCAGAATGACAGAAATATAATAAAAGATTAATAGCCATTGTAAACAAATCGAAAAGTGTCTGGATTAAGGGCAGGTTAATTAACCTGCCCTTGTTTTATTATGGACCTGATATTGCAGTAAAAATTGTAGGAATACAAAAAAAACAATTTTGTATTAATAGTAAAACCTTACATTATCTACTTTATAATACATTTATTTTCTCTATTTAATGTATGTTACTAGGAAAATGCTCAGAAGAGGATTGAGAAGGAAAAAATTACCATACGTTTCATGACCATACATTGTTTGAAAAAGATATCCTGAAGGTGAAAGTGAGTATATGGAACTAATATTCTGGTTATCATTATTTCAGATAATGTTTACATATTTCGGATATCCTGTTTCTTTAAAACTGATATCGTATATTGTAAATGTAGAACACAATAAACAAAAAACGATAACACCATTAATATCTTTCATAATTACGGTATACAATGAAGAAAATAGAATAAGAGAAAAGATCGAAAACACAATTAACCTTGATTATCCGAAAGAAAAAATGCAGATAATTGTTTCTTCAGACGGTTCAACAGACAGAACTCACGAAATTGTTGAAGAGTTTAAAAATGCCGGAGTATATTTAATAATAAATAATGAGAGAAAAGGTAAGGAATATGCACAAGCTCAGGCAATAAAAATTGCCAAAGGCGAAATACTGGTGTTTTCTGATGCTGCAACAAGGCTGGATAAAAACGGATTGAAACAGATAATATCAAATTTTTCTGATATTACAATTGGATGTGTAAGCAGTGAAGATAAGGTAATTTCAAAAAGTCAAAATGAAACGGGAGGTGAAAGTTTTTATGTCAGATATGAAATGTGGTTAAGAAAACTGGAGTCAGGAATAAAATCGGTTGTAGGATTAAGCGGATCATTTTTTGCAGCCAGAAAAGAAGTCTGTGAGGATTTCAGTTCAGTTATGCAAAGTGATTTTCGAACTCTACTGAATACTGTAAAAAAAGGAATGCGAGGTGTAAGTGACCCTGAAGCAAAGGGGTATTATGTCGACATTGAAGATAATTCAAAAGAGTTTGAACGTAAGATAAGAACAGTGTTAAGGGGTTTGACAGTTTTTTTAACACACCTGGAATTTATAAATATTTTCAGGTATGGATTATTCTCTTATCAATATTTATGTCATAAAATGATGCGTTGGCTGGTACCGATATTTTTGATATTTGCATTTTCAGGCAATGCCTTTCTTTCGATAGAATCAATAGCTTACAGGATTATATTTCTACTGCAAATAGTATTTTATTCAATTGGTTTGAGTGGTATTTTAAAGCCTGAATTAAACAGGTTATTGCTAATCCGTATTCCTTCATTTTTTATTATTGTTAATTCATCAATATTAATAGCATGGATAAAATATATTAAAGGTGAACGTGTTATGGTATGGCAACCCTCATTGAGAAATTATTAAATTCCTTAATATTAACAGATACGATTTATTTAAATTTAATAAAAACTGATAGATGTATAATAAATCATAAGAAAATAATTTCGATAAAATTGGTTTAATTATGAAAAGAGTATTGCATCTTAGAAGCTCTGGTGGAATTTTGGGCGCAGAAAAGGTAATCCAGGAAATCGCAATGAAATCAGGCCATTTTGGATATGAATCAGTCGTCGGAATAATACACGATTCAGATGATCCACATCCTGAATATGTTGATTTCTTAAGGAATTATAAGATTGAAACAGTTGTGTTTGATGGGAAAGGAAAAGTTGATATTAAGAGAATAAAATGTATAGAAAAATACGTAAATAATCAAAAAATAGATTTACTCCATAGTCATGGGTACAAAGAAGATTATAATTGTCTGTTTTTGAAACAGAAAATACCTAAAATTGCAACAAATCACCTCTGGAAACGAACAAATATAAAAAGTAAAATCTATACAATCATGGATGCCTTATTTCTTCAGTTTTTTAATATTGTAACAGGGGTTTCCTCCGAGATAATGGATGATATGAAAAAATACCATTTACGAAGGACGGTAAAAATACCAAATGGAATTGACACAGACTATTATTGCCCCATTGAGAAGAGTATATATCTATATAAAGAATTGGAGATCCCCAAAGATTCTGTCATTTTAGGAATGATATCAAGTATTACTAAAGTAAAAGGTCACGAAATTGCAATAAAAGCGTTTAAAAAAATAAGGAATAGCCGACAGATATATTTGTTGGTTATTGGGGAAGGAGAAATGAGCGATTATATAAAAAATTTGGCGGATCTTGAAGGGATAAAGAAAAATGTAAGATTCGCAGGGAAAACAGAAAGAGTAAGAGATTACTTGTCTATAATAGACATATTTCTGATTACATCATTTCGTGAAGGCTTGCCTATGGCGTTACTTGAAGCAATGGCTGTTGAAAAACCTGTTATTGCAACAAGAGTAGGAGAAATTAAAAGAGTTATAGCGGATAATGTAAATGGAATTTTAATAAATCCGAATGATGTTCAGCAACTGGTCCAAAGAACTGATCAATTGATCAAGGACAAAAACATGAGAATAAATATGGGCATCGAAGCAAGAAAAAGTGTAATAAAGAAATATTCGTCAACAAAAATGGTCAGAAATTATTGCAGATTGTACGATTTAATTTCATTATGAATTGCAGGCCTTTTCCCATAAACTAAGAGATGATGTTAGAAGCATTATTGGGTAGGCAAGGTGGAAAATGTTGAATGGCGCTCAATGTTCTTTAAATAAAGAAACAAGCCAGGTCTCAATTATTTGCATAAGATGATCTCTTTGGGTAATGCTGGTATATGTATGATTCGCTTCCTTAAAATATCTGAAAGTAACACGGTTTTTGAAGTCAACTGATTTGAACATTTCTTTAAACTGATTTTCATAATTATAATAGAGAGGAATACCCCCGGAATATATATACAACAATCTTATACCTTTATTAATAATAGTTTGCATCTCGTTAATAACTGTTTTCTTGGGAGGGAAGGTTCTTGTATAGGTGTTTTCAGGTTGTAATATACTGGCAGATTGTTGCACGGAAGAAAACTTTTTCAGGATTATGTTTTTAAAAAGAAAACGTAGTATTTTGAAGGGATTAAGAATACCAGGAAAATAATCATGTAAATAAAAGCCCAAAGTATGATATGCAAAACCGTCAAGAAGAACCGCTCCTGAAATTCGATTGCGGTTATCGTTTACAGCAATATGATGAGAATAATCGGCCCCTGAGCATAAGCCAACTAAGACACAGCTGTCTGTGCTGGTTGTATTAAGTAAGTAATCGATTGCACAATCAATATCAAATATTGCCTGAGAATCATAAGGAAGAGAACTGTTATATGAAGCACTGTCTCCGATACCCAACATATCAAATCTGAGGCTTGAAATGCCTTTCGACTGGATTGTTCGTGCCAGGTCGGTATTAAACCTATTGAATCCTACTCGATGGAGAAGCCCCGGATTAAGAAATAGAACAGAAAAACGGGATGGATTAAACAGGGTATGAGCAAAAGTTATAATGCCCGTTAACCGGGACTGGTTACCAAAAGTTACAACACGTTCTTTCATGAGATTCATTCCTTGAAGATATCTGAAATTGACTTAATAACATGACTAAACATAATTATACGGTCGAATGATTTGGGATCATTCCAGAATATATGTGTATCGGAAAGAGAAAATGAAGCCTGGTTGTGAGCTGAAGAAACATGTCGATTGGAACAAGTACTATTTTTGGAAAAAATATTGATACTCTCACATTTTGCATCGAAATCAAATATGTCAATATTTTTAATCTCATTGATCAAATCTATTGAATATGGAAATCCAATTCGCTCAATATAATTACTATTTTCGGTGTTAAACTTTAAATAGCTGGAAGCTGAATGAAGATTTGTTAAATCTTCAATCCATTTTGTTCCTTCAAATAGTGGGTCCCACAAGACAACGTGGTCAATTTTATTAATATTTTCAGAAGCTAACAAACAGAGTGCTGCACCAAAACGTAATCCAACAACAGAAACAGAATTATGGCCCGAATATTCAGTTAATTCATCAATAGCACTGATCAGATTTTGAATCCATATCGAGAGCCTGCATTCATTAAAACTTCCCTTTGAATCACCATGGCCGTACCAGTCAAATCGAAATACATGATTACCACTGTTTGCAAGTTGTTCAGCCAGTTTTCTAAGTATTCTGTATGCCCTGAGATATTCATGAGCAATTGGACTACATATTATAATACTGTGAGATTTTGGAGCATTAATTTTAGGTTGATGATATACTCCAAATAATTGATAATCTCCTGTACCAAAAAAGATGGGTATCAAAATATATCACTCCCTGGCATGATTTCTTTTTCCAAATATCCTGTTTAGTTTTTCGAAAATTGATGAGTCATCTTTAATCAAATTAGTTGGATGTTCTGATATCGTTATTCGTTCGGCAATTTGTTCCAATGTATTTAATATCATTTCTCTTGGATGAATATCGTATCCGGTATCCTTTTTGATTTTTGCTAATACCTGCATTGAAAGAAGTGAATGACCGCCAAGATCAAAAAAATTATCCATAGATCCGACCTTGTCTATTTTGAGGAAAATTTTCCAGATATTGGCAAGATAGATTTCTTCAGGTGATTGTAAATCTCGACTCTCCGAAACACTGTTATTGATAAAGGGAGGAGGCAGCCTTTTACGATCAATCTTACCTGCCGGTGTAAGCGGCAGTTTATCCAGTTCAATGAAATGCTGAGGTATCATATATGGGGGGATGATATTTTTAAGATAGTTGCGCAGATCTGTTATTGTTACTGATCCAATATCTGCAGGTACGTAGTATACAGAAAGGCGAACATCTCCGGGACTGAATTCATAACAAGCAGCGGCACACTGTAAAACAGAAGGATGAGAAGCAAGGGCTGATTCGACATCGCCAAGCTCAATTCTAAAGCCACGGACTTTTACTTGTGTATCGGCACGGTTCAGATATTCAATATTTCCATCATTATGATAACGTGCGATATCCCCTGTACGGTATATACGCTCATCTGGCAAAAAGGGATTCTGAATAAAAACCTTTGATGTCAAATCGGGTCTGTTATGGTATCCGCTGGATAGTCCGGCTCCGCCGATGTAAAGATTACCGGAAGATCCAACAGGAACCGGTTTCATATCATGATCAAGAATATATATTCTGGTATTTCTAATTGGTTTACCAATAAGTACAGGGTCATTCTTGTCAGTTATCCGATAACATGTAGACCACACTGTGGTTTCTGTAGGACCGTACATGTTCCAGAGTTCCTTGACTCTTGGAAGCAGTTCTTCAATTAAATCAGAAGGCATTGCTTCACCACCGCATAAAGCTTTTAGTGTTTTATTTCCAGGCCATCCTGTTGTTAAGAGAAGCCTCCAGGTAGCTGGAGTTGCCTGCATTATCGAAATATCTGAATCTGATATTATTGAAGATAACAGATTCCCGTCAGCAACAGTTTCATGATTCGCAATTATCAGTTTCGCGCCGGTAATCAGTGGAAGAAAAAGCTCAAGAATGGAAATATCAAAAGATAATGTTGTAACTGCAAGCAGTGAATCTGATTCTATAATGCCTGGTTTATCTTGCATGCTCAATAAAAAATTGGCAAGTGCTTTATGTGAAATTTCAACACCTTTTGGCTTTCCTGTAGAACCTGATGTGTAAATGATATAAGCTGTTTTGTCTGGAGAAGATTTATCCCAAATATTCTTTGATTCAGATGAATCCGGAATTGTGTCCAGAAAAAGTTTGTGTATATTAACATCAGGTAAATTATCTTTAAAACCAGTTTCGCTTACAACTGTATTGATACCAGCATCCTGGATCATCATATTGATGCGGTCCTGTGGATAGTTAGGGTCAATTGGTACATAAGCAGAACCAACAGTGTGTATGGCTAAAATTGCAGCTACCATATCAAAAGATCGGGAAGTCATCACTCCGATAAACGGATCGGTTTCTGCATGATTTAACAATAAGGAGGCTGCAATGTTTTTAACACGTTCTATAAGTTGAAGGTATGTGTAATTATCTGTTCCAGAAACGATAGCGATTTTTTGCGGATTGAGTACTGCCTGGTTACGGATTAAACCAGGAAGGCAAAACTCAGGAACACAAGTATTGGTATCATTCCATTCGTAAATAAGTTTGTGGAACTCTTTATCGGAAAACATGTTTATCTCGGAAATGAAATTATCGTGATTAGATGCCACTGACAGGATAAGATTATTAAAATGTGATACGAATTGCTCTGCAGTTTCCTTTTCAAACAATTCGGTACTATATTCAAAAGAGCCATTCAGTGAACCATCTTTTTCCCACATATACAACGAAAGGTCATATTGAGTTATTCCCCTGTCGATAAAAACAGGTTCAAGTTTGATGGAACTGTTTGAAATAACCGGGAAAGGAAAATTCTGGAAAGCAAACATGGTCTGAAAAACAGGTGTGTGACTTATGTCTCTGACAGGTTTAACAGCCTCAACAATTTTTTCGAATGGAAAATCCTGATAAGTCATAGATTCAAAAACAACAGATTTTACATTTTGAAGGAATTCCAAAAAAGTTGTGTTTTGATTAAATTTAATTCTGATTGGCAGCATATTAAGAAAGAAACCGATCACATGTTCAATCTCAACGGAGATTCTGTTAGCGATCGGAGAACCTATAATGATATCAGATTGACTGGTGTATTTTTTAAGGAATACAGAATAAACAGTCAAAAGTAACATGTAGAGAGTTGCATTTTGATTTCCGGCAATTTCCTTGAGTTTACCAGTAATTTCAGGGTTAATGGTAAAATTGACCTGGGAACCAGAATAATCAAATTCTGGTGGACGCGGATGGTCCGAAGGTAATTCAAGAACCGGGAGATCGCCTTCAAGCTGGTTTTTCCAGAATTGTATATGATCTGAATATTTGTTGTTTTTTTCACTTTCATTTAACCATAATGCATAATCAGCATATTGTAATTTCAAACTGGTTTGATTTATTGGTTGATCAATTTGTCCTAATCTCTTTATAAGCTCGGTTGCAAGTATACCCATAGACCAGCCGTCAGAAATAATATGATGCATGACAAGGAGAAGTAGACCTTTGCGATTATTACGTGAAATAACTATTCTGACTAACGGACCTTTTTCAAGTTGAAATGGCTTTCGTATCTCTTTTTTTACCAGTTCATCCTGATCTTCCGGAATAATTCTTATATCAAAATCAGGTATATCAGTGATAGTGGAATAAGGAACGCCATCTTCCTCGTTAAAAACAGTTCGAAGAGATTCCTGAATTTCCGAAATGGATTGTAATGCTTTTTTAATGTAACAAGAATCGATTTCACCTTCATATTCAAATGCCTGAACTATATTGAAAGCAGCACTTTGTGGTTCAAGTCGATACATGAACCATATCCGTTTTTGAGAGGGTGATAATGGTTGATTGTTTTTGTCCACCTTTCCGGGAACAATAGATATGGTGTCATTGTTATTAAAATCATTTTCATTACTAAAAACTGTTTGAGTCATACTGCTTAATGATGGTGACTGAAGTAAATCTTGTACAGTGAGATTACATGGAAATGATTGTTTGATTCTGGAAAGTAATTGAGTACACAGCAGTGAATCTCCTCCGAGATTAAAAAAATTGTCGTTTGGATTTATTGTTTCCAAACCCAGAAGATCTCTCCAAAGATTACTTACAAGAGTAAGTTTGTCATCTTTGTCAAAATTATTATAGCTGATTATTGGATCCTTTGATTTTTCTTTTTCAGGATCAGATTCAAGAAGTGATTTGGGTTGATCTGATATGTCAATCCAGAATCGTTTTCTCTGGAATGGATATGTAGGAGTTGAAACACGTTTTCGATTTTCTTCTGAATATATTTTACTCCAATCAACCGTTAAGCCATTGCACCATAATTTTGACAATGCTCCAGCAAAAAACAGGTTGCCATCAGTCTCATTTTTAGCATGTGGAATCGAAGGGATTGTCAAGTTTGTAAGTCCGGAATGATTTGATACAAGAGAACAAAGAGTAGTACCAGGTCCACATTCAATAAAAATTGGTGAATTTTCCTTTATCAGGGTTTCAATACCGCCGGAAAAGTTAACACAAGAACATATTTGCCGGGCCCAGTATTCTGGCGATACTGCGTCATTGTCTGATATGAAATCTCCAGTTATATTTGAAATAAAAGGTATACAGGGTTTGTTAAATTCAAATCCGGAAATTTCAGTTTGAAATGATTTGGAAGCAGAATTCATCATTGGTGAATGAAATGCATGGGAAGTATGTAATCTTCTGAAACTGATTCCTTGTGATGACAGATTTTTTTCGATCTCCTGGATCTGTTCTAATGGTCCGGAAAGTACCGACTGTGACGGGCTGTTAATTGCAGCACAAACCAGATCATTATTCAAATAGCTTTGGAGTTCTTCTACGGGTAAGCTTACAGAAACCATAGCACCTGTTGGTGTTGATTCCATTAAATTTCCCCGTAAAGTAACCAGTTTAAGCCCGGTTTCCAGAGAAAAAACATCCGCTATACAGGCTGCTGTAACTTCTCCAATACTATGCCCGATAAGCAATGATGGATAAATACCATAATTCATTAATAATTTTGACATTGAAAATTCAATAACGAAAAGGAGAGGCTGTGCCAAAGACGTATTTGTTAACGAATCATTCGAAGGTAAAGATCCCGTTAATATATATTGTTTGATGCTTATATTACTTTGTGAACTGAGAATGTCTGAACAATAATCGAAGTACTGTTTAAAAACAGGTTCAGAATTATACAGGTTATGGCACATACCGGAATATTGAGATCCCTGGCCCGTGAACATGAACACAACCGGGTTATTATTTTGTTGCGCATTACCGGAAAAAAATTTACCGTTTATTTTTTTATTAATTACTGTGACACCATCTTCATTATTGGAGCATATTATTGTACGTCGATAAGGAAATTCTTTTCGTCCGTTTTGCATTGTATATGCAATATCAGCGCAACAGGAAGAAGTGTTTGAGAGAAATGAAGAAGCTTTACTGGTATATTCTTCCAAAGCAATATCTGATTTTGCTGAAATCGGAATGATATGAAAAATTCTTGATGACTCAATATGTTTAGCAGAAGGTGGTTCCTGGAGAATGACGTGAACATTTGTTCCTCCGATTCCATATGAACTGACGCCTGCACGTCTGGGGTAATCCTTTTGTGGCCAGTCTAATGGAGATTCCGGTATAAAAAAAGGACTGTTTTCGATGTTTAATTCTGTATTAGCTTTGTCAAAATTTATGTTTGGTGGAATTAATCGGTTTTTTAGAGATAAAGATGCTTTAAGGAGTCCTGCAACACCAGCAGCAGCATCAAGATGACCAATATTTCCTTTGATTGAGCCTAAGGCGCAGAAGTTCCTTTTGGAGGTCATTTCACGAAAAGATCTGGTTAAAGCTGTTACTTCAATTGGATCACCAAGCTTTGTTCCGGTTCCATGGGCTTCAATAAACTCAATTGTCTCCGGATTAATATTGGCTAATTCCTGTGCCATGGTTACCACTGCGGCCTGACCATCAACAGAAGGTGCTGTGTATCCAACTTTTAATGAACCATCATTATTTACAGAAGATCCAATTATTGCCGCATAGATGGAATCGCCTTGTTCAATTGCATCAGTTAACCTTTTAAGAAGAACGACGCCGCATCCTTCACCGCATACAGTTCCTTGTGCGTTAATGGAAAATGGTCTGCAATGACCGTCAGGTGACAGTATATGCCCGTTTTCGTACAGATAACCTGTGTTGCGGGGAAACTGTAAAGATACACCGCCAGCTAAAGCCATATCACATTGAAATGTATATAAGTAATTGCATGCAGTATGAATTGCTGCTAGTGAAGAAGAACAGGCAGATTGAATACCAATACTGGGACCGACAAGATTAAATTTGTATGAAGTTCTTGTTGTCAAGAAGTCATTGTTGTTTCCTATCATTATCTGATAATTTTCAGAAGATAAGCTTGTTTTTTTAGAAGGCAATACATGATAAAGCAGATACCCGTTAGGATTACATCCTGCAAAAACACCAATAGACCCTTTGTAACGCGATGGGTCATATCCACCATCTTCAAGAGCTTCCCATGCAGATTCAAGGAAAATCCGATGCTGCGGATCTGTTAATGATGCTTCTCTGGGAGACATGCCGAAAAATTCAGCGTCAAATAGTTCAACATCATTAATCGCATGATAGCCTTTAACATAAGATGGGTTGTCTAAAAGTTGCGGTTCTACTCCGGCATCATGAAGTTCCTTGTCAGAAAAATATCTGATCGATTCTATGCCATTTACAATGTTTGACCAGAATTGCTCAATATCAACTGCACCTGGAAATTTTCCTGCCATTCCAATTATAGCGATTCCTCTTTGGGGTGTTTTATTCATAATCCAGATTGCCTTTCGTTTATCAAAATGACCAGGTATTGTTTATTCCTGGAAAAATTGTCTCTGCTTTTTACCTAAACCTCTTGCATTTGATAACGATGAGTCTGACGTTGAGGTTTTCATATCAGATAAATATTGTGCCATCAATCGTACAGTTGGATGCTGAAATAATTCAGTCATGGACACATTTCTCTCAAATTGGATATTGATTTTTTGTTGAACTTCTGCAAGAAGAATTGAGTGCCCGCCAATATCGAAAAAATTATCATCAGGATTTATCAACGGAATCTTTAAAACATCAACCCATATCTGTTTAACTGCATTTTCCAAACCGTTTCGAAACTTATTTTCAGGTAGAGGATTATTTAGATCGGATAAATGCTTTGAATCCCGAATATCGAGTGAAGGTCTAAGCAGCCAGTTATCATTTACATTTACATTTATTATTAAATCCTGCAGTTCATTTAACCACTTTGAAACGGAATTCTTGTTGAAAAGATCAGCATTGAAGTGACATAATAATCTTAATCCGTTTGATGATTCAATTGCATTCAGGTTAATTTCGAAAATTTCATGGCATCTTGGATTCAGGTAATAATCAACTGTACAGTTCCCAAAACGAATTTTGTCAAGGGCATATTTTTGAGTATGTGTAAGACTTGCCGATACAAGTGGAATACGTGACAGATTTCTGGGCATATTGATAATTTGTACCAAACGCCCAAAAGATAAACTGCGATGCTCATATGCACTATAAAGGGATGATTTTGCTTTCTGAAGCAAAACAGTAAAAGTATCAGAGTTTTTAATGAAAGTTCTGACAGGAAGGAATGAAACACAGTGTCCAACAAGATTTTCCATTCCCATATCTGGTTGACCTGCTGCAGGAATGCCGATTATAATATCAGTCTGATTTGAAATTCTGGAAAGAGTTGCAGTCCAGGCTGTAAGTAGTGTTACAAACAGGCTGGTATTGTTTTTTGAGGAAAGGGTTTTTAGTGATGAAAAAAAATCATTGTCAGCTTGCAGAGAAATCGATTCTGCTCTGTAAGTTCTGATATCCGGACGTTTGTAATCAAGGGGCAGATCAAGATTGGGAATTTCACCATTCAAAACAGTCTTCCAGTAGGTTTCACATCTCTTTACTTCTAATTGAAGTTTGTCATGCCAAATTGAAACATACTCACTAAACCTGGGTGCAGGTTTCTGAAATCCCGATTCGTTGCCATTGAGACATGATGTGTATAAAACTGAAAGATCACTTAGAATCGTGTCAAGTGACCATCCATCACAAATTATGTGATGAGCAGAGATTATAAGTGTACAATAATCTTTATCATGACAGAGTATATGGGTACGAAATAGTGGACCTTTGATTAGATCAAAAGCTTGATTCATTTCCTCTTTAATAATCTTATGAAGATCATTTGTGTTGATATCCTGTACTAGTGGCGGATTATCATAATCTGACAATATATAAAGCCTGGTTCCATCAGGGCTGACAGTTGATCGTAGTATTTCATGCCTGTATATTAGTTTTTTAATCGCAGTATAAAGAGCGTTTAAGTTTATATCTCCCCTGATATGTACTGACAATGATTCGATATAGCCAAGTGATGATTGGCTGTCAATTTTGGTTGCAATCCAGATCTCTTTTTGTGAATCTGTAAGCGGTATTACTGCTTCAAGCTGCGGACCGGAGAATGGATTAAAACCTGATTGGTTTGTGTATGATTGAATCATAAGTTATCCTCCAATTTTTTAAAATTACCAGTATTAGAAGGATCTGGAATATACCAGGCAGCATAACCGTGTTCATCTCTCCCCAGTCTTGCTTCAGGAACAGGAGGGGTGTCATTTTTGAAAATATCAGCTTTTGGTAAAGAGGCTGCGACAGGAGCAGATTTATCGGAGTCCTCAATTATTCTGATATTCTCTTTACTGTTTTCTTCTTTTGCTTCCAGCAGATGCAATAGTCTATCAATTATATCCATTTGCCTGATCAGTAAAGATTCGGACGAATTGCTTTGAAAACTTTTGGGATCTGATATCTTTGACTGGTTTCCATGATCTTTATTGTTTGAAGCGGTACTGGAAATACAGGGTTGTTCTGTTTCGTGAAACATATTGGAAATGGTTTCTTTAGCTTCAGACATTATATATTCCGTTAGTGAATTTAATGTAGGAATGTTATCCATAAGATTACTGAATGAGATTTTAACATTATAATCCTGAGAGACCGCTCTTGCAATTTGAGTCAGAACAAGAGAATCCAGACCAAGTGATAAAAAGGTTTCATTACCTGATGCTTCCGAAAGTGAAGATCCTGAAATCTCTGATATTCTGTTCTTTAGATTTTCCGAAAGTTGAATTGATGTAGATTTCTTGTTTACATTTTGATTTTGGTTCATTCCGGATTCCTTTTCATCGAATACAGATTCATACTTTGAAATTGAATTTACATTGGCAGGCTCAACCCAGTAACTTGTTTTTTCGAATGAGTAGCTTGGTAAAGGAATTCTTTTCCTGTTCTCATGTTTATAAAATGAATTCCAATCTATTGAAATTCCAGCGAGCCATAACTTGCCAATAGCTTTAAGTATCGAAGTCCATTCAGTATTTTCATCAGATTTGTCACTCAAGGATGGTATAGCAAACTGTTTACCAGGTAAAGTTATGTGCTGAGATGCCAGAGTAGCTGATGTTGCTCTGGGACCGGATTCGAGTAGAACACGGGAAGTGTCTTTCCATGCAGTTTCAATTGCATCAGAGAACATGACTGTTCTTCTCATATGTTGCACCCAGTAATCAGGTGACAGGGCATTTTCATCGCTCATCCAATTGCCTGTTACAGATGATATTATGGGTATTTTGGGTTTATTGAGATTGACAGTACGAACTATATTATCAAAAGGATCAATAGCCGGATCCATCATATATGAATGAAAAGCATGAGAGCTATGAAGATATCTGCATATTATTCTGTTATCTGTAAGCAATTTTTCAAAGTCAGAAACAATTTCGTCAGGTCCTGAAACAACACACAAATTGGGGCCATTAATTGCAGCTATCGAGAGATTGTCGGGAAGTAACTTTTTAAGTTCATCAGAACTTGTCAATACAGAGAGCATTGAGCCTGGCATGATACTTTGCATCAGTTTTCCCCTGGTTGCAACAAGCATTAGAGCTTCTTCAAGAGAAAAAATATCAGAAAGACATGCACATACGAATTCACCTATACTATGGCCAATCATGGCACCGGGTTTAACACCCCAGCTTATCCATAAATTAGCAAGTGCATATTCAATTGTAAATATGGCAGGTTGTGTAAAAAAAGTTTTTTTAAGAGAATCAGTTGCTGTATTTTCGCTGATGTTTTTTGGGTAAAGAATATCCCTTATATCACGATTTAAATAGGGTTCAAGTATTTTTGCACATTTATCAACCAAATCCCTGAATAGTGGTTCGCTTTTGTATAAGTTGATACCCATATTAAGATACTGACTTCCCTGGCCGGGAAAGAGAAATACAACTTCTGGGGCACTGGTATTACATATTCCATGGCCATGTTTTTCGGGATCTGGTTTATCAAGGTTATCAGTTAAATTCGCAATATCAGTGCAGATGTAAAAAGCACGTTGGGGAAAATTGTTTCTGCCAATTTTCAGGGTATAAGCAGCATCAGGAAGAATGGTATTCCTGTTTTTTTTCAGAAAAGCGGACATGTCTTGAATGTATCTTGAAAGAGATGATTGGGATTTTGCTGAAAATAGAAATAATTGTAATGGACGGGAACTGCCCGAAACCGATTGCTTTGGAGCTTCCTGTAAAATAACATGTGCATTGGTGCCACAAAAACCGAAAGAGCTGATTGCGGCTCGCCTGGGATTGCTGTTATCAGATGGCCAGGTTTTCAGGGTTGTATTGACAAAAAAAGGACTGTTTTCAAAGTCAATATGAGTATTGGGTTGAGAGAAATTGATACTGGGTGGTATTTTTTCATTTTTCATGATCAGGGCTGTCTTAATAAGGCTTATTATACCCGCAGCAGTGGTTGCATGCCCCCAGTTACCCTTGACCGATCCGATCGAACAGAACTGTTTTTTTTGTGTAAAATGGCGGTATGCATTTGTGAGTCCTTCAATTTCTATTGGGTCACCAATAGGTGTTGCTGTTCCATGTGTTTCAATGTATCCTATTGTTTCCGGGTGAATTTTGGCAACAGATAACGCTTTCAGAATTACTTCAGTTTGTCCGGTAGATGATGGGGCCAGGTAACTTACTTTTCTGGATCCATCATGGTTTACAGCAGAACCAATAATTGTTGCATATATTGTATCATTGTCAGCGATTGCATCCTTAAGTCGCTTTAAAACAACCGCTCCCGCTCCTTCACCAAACATCGTTCCTGATGCATTTACATCAAAAGGTCTGCAATGTCCATCACGTGTAAAAATACCTCCATCCTGATAAAGACGACCGCTTTTTTGAGGAACGTGAATATCGATTCCGCCCACAAGTGCCATATCACATTGATTGGAGCGAAGTGCGTGAAAAGCATGGTCGACCACAACAAGTGTTGTAGAACAGGCTGTATGAATACTTAGGCTTGGCCCGTGTAAATTCATGGAATAGGAGACCCGGGGAGCAATGTGATCTTTTTCCGTTCCTGTCTCCAGGATGATATCACCAACAAGACTGATCAAATCCGGGTGTGAAATAACATTATTTATAAAATAGGTGTTATTTCCCATTCCTGCGTAAACACCGATTAACCCATTATATTTTTCCGGGCTATAACCAGCATTTTCGAGGGCTGCCCAGGCTATTTGAAGAAATATTCTTTGTTGTGGATCCATTACCTGTGCTTCTTTTGGTCTTATGCCAAAGAAAGCAGCATCAAATTTGTCAATGTCATCAAGAATGCCGCGGGCTCCGATATAGGAAGAATCGTTTCTAAGTTCCTCTGGAATTGATGCATGAAGTTCGTCTGGTGAAAAGAATGAAACAGTTTCTCGTCCATCGCATAGGTTTCTCCATAATTCTTCGATATCCTCTGCTCCAGGAAAACGTCCTGCCATACCAACAATCGCCACTGTATCATCATTAGAATCCCCGGTAGATGATCTTATAATTGCCGGAGATGGAGAAATATCCATATTGGTAAAATATCGGGCAAGGGAATCAACGGTAGGGTGACTGAATATTTTAAGTACAGAGAAATCTTTACGATTGAATAAACGTTGTAATTGGGCTGCTGCAACAGATGCCGTTATGGACGTAGCACCAATGTCAAAAAAATTGTCATAAATTCCAACTTCTTCAATTGATAGTAATTCTTTCCATAGAGAAGCAATTTTTTCTTCTGCTTCAGTTCTCGGGAATATTTTGTCACACTGGTCACAACTTTCTTTTTGATTAATGATTGGCAGCGATTTTCTATCTATTTTACCATTGGGTGTCAATGGAAACTCTTTTAAAAAGGAGAATGCAGAGGGTATCATGTATGATGGTAGTTTTTTGCTGCAAAATTCACGTAGATTATGTATTTCCGGGGACTGCGCCGAGCATGTCATATAGGCAGCAAGGACAGAATCACCGGATTTTGTAACATTTAGATTAACAATAGCATTGTTTATATCAGGATATGATTTTAAAACAGCTTCGATTTCCCCTGGTTCTATTCTATATCCATGCAACTTTAATTGTGAATCGATTCGACCTATAATTTCCAGCTCTCCGTTACACAAAAAACGGGCAAGGTCACCGGTAGCATACAATCTGGCATCTACCTGTCGAGAAAAGGGATCGGTTATAAATTTCTCAGAAGTAAGATCCTGTTTGTTAATGTATCCACAGGCAACGCCGGCACCGCCAATATACAAATTTCCGGGTATGCCCCATGGAAGAGGCTGCATTGTATCGTCAAGAATATATAGAGTCGTGTTTGATATAGCTTTACCAGCAGAAATACTGGTATCATTGGGATATAGACGGTTACAGGTTGACCAGATTGTGGTCTCGGTAGGTCCGTACATATTCCATAATTCATCGGCCTGCTGAAGGATCTCTTTTGCCAGATCACCTGGTAATTGCTCTCCACCACAAAGTATCCGGATCCGGTGATCTTTGTGCTTTTTCCAACCTGCTTCGATAACCATTCTCCATGTAGCAGGTGTAGCCTGAATAATATCAGGTTTAAAGAGGTCGATTGCACTAATGAGTGAGGACGCGTCGCTTGCAATTTCGCGGTTTAGAATAACACATGTCCCGCCAGTGCAAATCGGGCCCAGGAGTTCCAGAAGGGATATATCAAAAGAAAAGGTTGTTATGGCTAAAAAAACATCACCTTTGAACAGTCCCGGTTCTTTGCTCATTGAATTGATGAAATTATAAAGAGAACCATGATAGATCTCAACACCTTTAGGCAAGCCTGTCGACCCTGATGTGTAAATTATATAGGCGATGTCTGAGGGTGAAATGTTGATTTCAGGAATTTCTGTTGAAACTTCATTAAGATCGGATGATTTGTTATCAAGGCAAATGATGTTATCAGCGTTAATATTTAAATTGCTTTTTAATTCTGAAATAGTAAGTAGTAGTTCGATATTGGAATCTTTTATCATATAATCAATGCGATCGGGTGGAAATGACGGGTCGAGGGGGACATATATTCCTCCGGACTTCAAAATACCCAATAAGCCAGTTAAGAGAAAATGGGAACGGTCAATAAAAAGCCCTATACGGGTACCTTTACTCACACCACATTTTTTTATAAGAAAATTGGCAAGCTTATTTGATTGTCTGGATAATTCACTATAGCTCAGAGTTACATCACCGGCCAAAAGAGCTGTTTCAGAAGGGGCAACCTTTACATGCTCTTCAAACATATTATTGACGATACAAGAACTGTCCATTTGATGAATCGAAACAGTTTCCGATTCATGGAATAATTGTTCATATTCTGAAGGTTTAAGAATAGATAATTTTTCGATAAGAACAGCGGGATTTGAGATTATCTGCTGGATAAGATAATCAAAACGAGAAAGCATTGAAAGTATCGATTTAGGATGAAACAGACAACCGGAGTATCGAAAATAAATTTTGAAGGAATCCTGCAGATCGTGAACTGCACAGGCCAAATCAAATTGACCTTCTTCCTGGGAAACAGGAATAATTTTCCATGGATTTTCCACCTTTTCATCATACCAGTTGAAATATGTCTGGAAAACAGGATGTCTGCTGATATCTCTATGTGGAAAAAGCTTGTCTACAAGTAAACTGAAAGGATAGGCGGCATGATCAGCTAATTCTTTTTTCCGGCTATTTAAATACGAAACATAATTCATAAAATCAGAATTCTTGTTTAAACAGACGCGAAAAGGGATGTCATTGCTAAACAAACCTGCAGACTGATTCAGTTGTGGATTTTTTCTTAAGTTGAAACTGGTCCCAATAACAAGATCTTTCTGATTTGAATACCGTGATAAAAGAATGGTAAAAATGGCAAAAAGCAGATCTGAAGGTTCACAATGGCACTGTTTTGCAATATCGAAAATTTTCTGACGAAAAATGCTGTTAAGTTCAAGAGATTGTGATTGCCCATTGAGATTCCGGATTTTGGGACGGGAATAATCAATGGGCAATTCAAGTATTGGTACATTTTCAAGCTTCGACTGCCAATAGTCCAGATCATTTTTTGCCTTTTGTGTATTTAGATAATTCTGTTCATCTTCAATGAAATCAATCAAGCTGGATGAAGAAGATGAATTGAGTACGGAACTGGATATATATAATCGTAAATCTTCAGTAATGGTTCTTAATGAATAATAATCTACAATAATATTGTGTGCACAAATAAGAATAAAAGTACTGTTTTCATTAAGAATGCAAGCATGGAAACGAATTAGAGGACCTTTTTGAAGGTCAAAGGGTTTATTTGAAGTTTCCTGCATCTTTTCGGTTGCATCATCAATATTATGGGCATTTTCAAGCCAGACAAGTTGTGTAAGGGGATTACTGTGTATGAGCTGAAAATACTCTTTTCCATTAAAATGAAATGTTGCCCTTAGTTGGGGATGACGATTTTGAATGGCAAGTATTGCATTGTCCAATAATGGCTTGTCAAAACTTTCCGGTATATGGACAACTCTTCCAATAGAAAAGGAGCAATTTTCAGGACTGAATTGATGTATATGCCAAAGTGCTTTCTGACCCGACAATATTGGTAATCGAAAATCCTGATTTTCATTTAATTTATTCAAGGTGTTTGATGTGGCCATGATAAATCCTTTCTAATGAAAGGTTTGTTTCAGTTTAAAGAAATATCAAAAAGGATTTAAGTTGCCTGATCTCAAAAAACAGTCTGAAAAGTGTAAGCAAATCCATTCTGATACCTTAAAAATGGAAAATTGTAAATAAACACTTGACTAAAAGTAGCAAATCGGAATTGATTAAAACAGTACAGGTCTATATAATTAGCAGAAATTGGACCAATGTAAAAACAGGAAGAAGAATAGTACGTCCCGATTTTGTTCCGTTCTCTTAAATTATTCAGTATGGTTGGTGTACGCGCAAATATGCCTGGACAGTACTGTCTTATGATTAATTTATTATTATTATTGCGAACAAAAACTATAATAGATAATGTTAACGGGTGATATTTAACTTGAGTATAGGCGATTAGTTTACGAAGAGTTGCGTTGAGGGGTACTATCGCAGAAACGGTTATATGGCTGTGATGGCCATATCTACAAGACCATTTCAGTATCAGTATTGGTAACATTACTCTCATAATATTCGGTCGAGCAGTTTTTTCTGGTCTTTTATCCAAACTTTTATGCCTTTGTCCACGAAAAAGACTGTGTAAAGGAATCGTACTTTCATGTTTCAAGATGAATAAGGTAATCAAAAAGGTACAGGTTTTGCAGAATTTTTACTATTGTTAATGGTGGAAGAAACAGCTAATCATGTTTAAAAGAGATCCGGATGTTTAATTGTAAAGAAATAATGAAACCACTGATAATGTTTTCAGTGATAATTTCAGTGATAATATGTTTATTGTTTGAAAGTAAAATTCATTTTGAATTTCCGGAAAAAATCAGGTCTGTTCTTAAAGCAAATTTGACAAGTTCTGTTGAATTGCCGAATTATGAGGCAGATATACTCTATATACTGGGTGGTTCTGTTAAAAGCATGTCTTATCATATTAAAACAGCATCAGTTTTATATAAAACGGGAAATACGAAAAAAATCGTATATTTTAATACAAAAAATAATAAAAGAAATAAAAAAACAGAGAAAATGCTCCAAAACGCGGGTGTTTTAAAGTCGGACATTGAACCATTAACAGTTAAAAACGGTGTTTTTGGAACAATGTCAGAAGCTCGTGCTATAGCAGATTATATGAGGAGGAATTCATACAAATCGGTAATACTGGTTTCATCTCCATGCCATACCCGAAGAGTTAAATTCAGTTTTAACAAATTCTTAAAACCGGTAGGGATAAACATATATATAACAGGTTCAGAAGATAAATTTGCAGCCAGGGAAATGATACTTGAACTAATAAAGCTGAAAATTTATCAGTTGATATTAAATACCTTCGAGAGTAATTTATTTTGGTAAATAGAACATTTCTCTCCATGAGGATTTCTTGGTTATTGGTCTTCATTTCTGTATTGCCAGATAACCATGTTTCAAAAGCTTGTTCGCTCAAGCAATGTTGAAATGGCGTCCAGTCCGCAAGATGATTACCTGGGAATAAGACATATCGATCGTATTGATTCAGGTTTTATTTATCTGGCAATAAGGAAGATTTGATCAGATTGGAAATCTTTATAATATCTTTCTTCATGACATAGGGATGACATGGGAGGGTAAGAAGGTTATGACAAACATGCCTGGCATTAATACAGTCGGTTTTATTGTAAACTGGTAAATTTGGAATCAATTCTACAGTGGATGGATATGTTTTACTGATACCCAAACCTTCTGAATTACTTTTTTCAATAATAAAATCCACAGTCTCAGGATTTTTGAAAAGAATTGGAAAACGGATGCAGGGGGTACTTGAATCTTTTACAAGAAGCGTAATTTCAGGAACATTACTGAGTAACTTTGTATATAGAATTATCCTGCTAATTCGTTCTGTATTAAGATAATGTAAATATTTATCCCAGTTAGTTATGCACCCGGCCCGGAAACAGTCAAACTTTTTGATCTGAAAAGCTGTGTCAAACTTAGTTTCTCCCAGTCTCAAAAATGGAAACATCCTGGGGATCCAGAAAAAATGTGGATGGATTAACAGGTTAATTGCAAGGCATTGAAGAATATGTGCAATAATCTCTTTTGGGCCGGGTGATGGCAGAGACGCAACAAGGGAATTCAATTTTTCATAAAACAAGTAATTGTTTGTTAAAATAATACCTCCTGTTCCTGTAGAATATGATTTTCCTCTTCCTAAGCTGAATATTCGAATGTCGCCATGGTTTGTAATCAATTTGTCCAATGCTGATCCCATAGCTTGCGCAGCATCTTCAATGATGGTGATTTCTGGATCGTCAATCATATTGCGTACCGATTCGATAGAGGATGGAATTCCAAAAAAATGGGTTGGACAGATGGCAAGAATTGTTTTTGGATTATCAAGTGCATTTTTAAGTGATATCGTATCAAAATCCATAGTTTGGGGATTGATGTCACATGGTTGAACTGTAAAACCGGCTTTGGTAATTGCAGAAGGCACTGAATAACAATTAAAAGCAGGAATTATAACTCGATTTCTTCCTGGAAATAATTGTGACAATGCCTTGAGGGAAACCACAATAGCCGCTTTACCTGATGATACTAAAAAAATGTATTTTGTTCCAAAGATATTCGATAACGAATCAGCAACTTTATTATATGTTGATGCCTGTTTAAATATCCCCAAAATACCGTTTAGAATGGCTTGAAATGTTACCGGGGCTGCAGCAGGTGGTAATGTTTTACCTATTCTCATAAATTATATTCCCATTTTTACTATATCAAGTTTATTTATTTCTGGATACATTGCTATAATTTGTCTGTATCCGTTGAATGAAGTCGGGAGTATATTGGTTTAGTATTTAACGGATGTAATACCACACTATAAATCAAGTGATTAATGGCTGATGATTCATTATTAATAACACCTCAAAATTTATGCAGTTGAAAAACAGAGATTCATGTCATGTTTATACTTAAAAACCAGACAAAAAGGATACCAGTTATTGGAGTATGGAATATGATAACATGATTTTTCAATTTCAATTACCTTTAATCTCAATGGAGGCGAATATTTTACTATGAGCTGCGCGAGCGGCACGCAGAAAAGGCTTTATGACTGTAAAGGTCATATTTACCTTGTTGATACGGCCAGGCAGGTATGAACCTTTTATGCCAATGCCCGCGAAAAAGAACTGGTGTAAAGGAATCGTATGATTTGGGTTAAAGCAAAAAATGTAATTGTCTTCTAATAACCGGGCCAAGTAAGTTTGTTAAAGTTAAAGGAAGAGATCGCCATATACGGATAAAATTATCTTTTTTTGTATTTTCAACAGAATGATAAACATTTTCATTTTCGGAAAATTGATACCAGAATAACGGTTCTGGTTGTGCGCCCCATTGAAGTTTGAATTTATAAGTGCCTTCATCTATTGTGCTCCTCCCAAAATCAAAATAGCGGTATCCTGATTCGATAGAATATTTAAGCATTTCCCAGTATAGAAGCATATTGGGAGCTGTTTTCCGGGATGCCCGATCGAATGAAGCCCATGGGTTTACAAGAGTGTCTCTGAATCCGGCTACGAATGAACACGCTACTGGTTTTAAATTATGGTAAACCAGAAAAAGACGATTTGATTGAGTCTGGGAATTGAGCATATTGGAGATGATTTTTTTTGAGTGTACAGGAGAGCCAAGAATCTTCATGTTAGAACTGAAGACATCATAGAAGTCATTCAGAAGTTCAATACCACCGATTCGTACAGTGCAACCTTCTTTTTGTGGTTTTCGAATCTGACTTCTCAGTTTTGATGAGAAAGATTTAAAAAGTTCTTCTGAAGATTCAGGTAAAAAAAGTTTTAATCGAACTTTATTGGAGATTAAATTTCTAAAACAGCAAAACTCAATTTTGTCCGGGAGAAGGAGTGGATATGCATGACGTAGCTCAATGTAGTCGCATTTAAGATGTTTTGATATTGCAAGGGCATAATTGAGAAGATATAGATTGACATACGGGTTGTTTGCGATTATTCCGCCGTAATCACAAAATGGGAGAGAAACCAGAGAATTGCCAAGAAATATACTTTTAATATGAAAAAGTGGAAGGACCCCGATGATTTGAGATCCTTCATGAGCAAACAAATAATAACTTTTATGATTGTATGTTTTTTCGATAACTGTTTTAAATGACGAAATATGATATACACTGGCTTCACTATGTTCTTTTACATATTCATCCCATGAATTTGTCTGAGTCTTAAGAATTGATATGTTGAGCATATTTCCCTGCTGTTTTTGAAACTTTTGATTCTGTACAAATATCTTCCATGTTCAAGACTGTCCCAATATCTCCCATGTTCAAGACTGTCCCAAGGCATTTTTTACCAATAACAGGATAGTCATTTGATATTATTTTGCGAAAATTGATTACATCTGTAATACCGGATTTAACAACGAGAATGTAATGTGAAAATGATTTTCCAAGTATTGCAGCATCCCCAGTAATGCCGATTGAAGGAGAATCTATGATCAGAAATCCCGAACCACTTGTTAATTCAACTTGTAAAGATGATAATAACTTTGATTGAAAAAGGCTCTGTGGATTTTGTATGCTTTTTCCACAAGAAATCAGTCGTAAGTGAGGAACAAAAGTATTTTGTATCGGTATCGAGATTGAAGATTTGTTTACTTCTGTATCTGAGGATAACAAATATTCAGACAATCCGGGTGATTTATTTGCAGAAAACATAGTGTGCAGATTACCACTTCGTAAATTGGCGTCAATCAGGACTGTTTCAAATCCCTGCTCTGCGAGGGCCATTGCAAGGTTGGCTGATATCGTAGTAGAACCTTCATTGGTATCCATTGCCGTTACAATAATGCTTCTTTCTTTTTTATTGAATAGTTCAAGGTTTACCTTTGTGGCAAGAGACCGGAAAAGATCTTTTGTATAGAAAGGAAAATATTTTTTATTCTGTAACAGAATATTGCCAGATTCATGAAAATTATTTGAATTTAATGATTCTGGTAAGATGGATTGAATTGTGTTTGCTTTACCTTTTTTTTTCTGACTGAATGGTTTTTTGATAAAAGGTATGGTACCCAGGAACCGGTAAGGAAGAAGTCTGGTGAGTTCATGTTCAGAGTGTACAGTTCTGTCGATGAAATCCATGAAAAGAGGAGGCATAAAAGAAATACCAAGTATACAGGCTGTCATTATAAGAAGCATTTGAATAATTTGCATATCAAGTGGAGGTGGAATTGGCTGGACAGCATAATCCATTATGTAAACATCAGAAATGTCAACAGATTCCATCACTTTAGTTTCGTTGTATTTACTTAATAAAGTAGAATAAATTTCTGAGTTTATCTGTTGTTTGCGTTGTAATTCAGCCAACTGGATTTCTTTGCCTGGAATTTGGCGTAATTGCGATGATATTTTATTTATTGAAATAAGTTTGTCATCATAATATTTTCCTAATTGAGAAGAAAAACTTTCCAATGCCTGTATTGCTTTGTTGCCCAGAGACAGATATCTGTTATCAAATGTTTTGAATATTGGATGATTTGAAGAATAATTTTGTCTGGCGTATTCCCTTTCGATCTCAATTCTTGTAAGTTCATTTTGGAGTGAATGTGCAGCCAGACTTCCATTGGTTTGTAGAAAAACAATAACCTCATCGGTTGTTTGTCGCTTATCATCAGAATTTGTGAATTTGTTTTTCAATCTTACAGCTGTTTCGAGCAAATCAGCTTTTTGTATTTTATCTGTTTCCAGTTGGACAAGTTCATTCATTACCTGTTGTGTATATGTACTTAACCCGACTGAAGGATGAGCAGAGAGAAAATTATTAAGATCTTTTCGGGCTTGTTCAAGTTGAGTTTCAGCAGATACTAACTGCATTTTATATGACTCTTGAACTTCTTTAATCCTTTTATTTCTAATATTTAAATTCCTCTGAATGAAAAGGTTCCCAATACAATTGACAATCTGCGTTATCAGTGAATAATCTTTTCCTTCAAGTGAAGCAGTAAAAAAATATTTTTGTTCCCGGGAATCGGGGCTGGTAACCTTTAGTTTCTCTACGATATTATCTATGGCTACCCTTTCAGGAATTACATCGAATTTAAATGAAAAAGGTTGCGCAGTAAAAGATTGAGTGAATTTTAAAAAAGCACCCGGAAAACGGATTGTCGAACGATTGGAAAGTGAACCACTCAAAACTGTTGTTTCTTTAATACCAGTATGTTTGTTAGAGTATGAAAGTTTATAACTTTTATTTGTTACATTACTAAATTTAAAATGATAAGTCCCATATTGTATAGTTGAATCTATATCCAGAGAATCAATAATTTCATAACGGGAATATTTTTTAATTTTAAGTTTTAATGATAAACTGTCTACTACTTCTTTAAGAAACGGACGGCTTACAATGAGTCTTTCTTTGTTTCTGTAAACTCCCCCGTAATCTCCAAAAGCATAATCTGAAGTCGGGCTGTCGATGCCAATTACAATGGTTGCAGATAATGGCGGTTTTACCATTATGCCAAAATTTCTTGCTCCGAAAAATGCAATAACAGCAACGATCGGAGCAGTTAAAAAAACATACCATTTCCATCTCCATAAAAGCTTTTTATAATGCCGTATATAGAATGAAAAATCAATATCCTTCCAGGATGATTGTACCGATTGATTCATATTATTCTCCCGAAATGTCAATTTGAATTAAGTCAAACAAGTAAAGTAAAAAGTTATCGGATATGACTATGCGTATCATTACAGTACCTTAAAGTGCAGAATCATGTTCTGGTTTAAATATTCAGAATAGAAAACGGAAGTAAAAAAAAGAAAAAAGTCGATATTTGTTATCAAGATACTGTCCATATTTTACCTGGTAGAAATGTAATTCGGAATCGGAAAATATTGAATTCACTACCTGCTGTATGAACTTGTCAATATCAAAGAACGCTCATTTTATAAAATGACTGATACCAATAAATATTTAGAGCGCAACCTACAGTTAAAGAAGAGCATAATTAAAAAAACAGGAAAACAGATCGATTCTGTAGTTACTTCTTCTATAAAAGTATTCAATAGGTATGCCAGATATTTATGGAGGGAATGTATAAGACCGGAATAGAAAATGATGAATTTGGCAGGAACACTTTTTGCAGCTTAATTGCAGAAAAAATCAGAGGTGTTGATGAAATTAGTAAAATTAATTTTATTACTGGTGTTAACAGTTTTAATAAATGGTATTGATGCAAAACTGAAATTAAAGGCTGGTACTCCACATGTGTTCATTCCACAACACCGACCTTTTGCGGATTCGCTAATGAAACAGTTAGAGGTTAAGTCTGGTTTTGGAATTACAGTATTTGCCAGAAACGTATGCGGTGCAAGAATGCTTGCTGTTGCCAAAGATAGTACTGTGCTTGTTACTTGCCCTGATGAAGGGCAGGTTATAGCTTTGAAAGATACCACAAGTAATGGTGTAGCGGATAAAATCAACATAGTTGTTGATTTTATCCAGGGTGTACACGGGATTGAGGTTTATGATGAAAATATTTATGTTGCGACATCCAGGAGTATATGGTTAATAAAGAAGGATAAAGACTCATACACTGCACCTGAACTTATTGTTGATGATCTTCCGCCGGGTGGACAACATCCTAACCGTACATTGGGTATCGGCCCTGATGAGAAACTATATATAAGTATAGGAAGTGAATGTAATGCCTGTATTGAAGATAATCCGGAACATGCAACATTAATAAAGATGGATCTGGACGGGAAAAACAGAACACTACATGCAAAAGGATTACGAAACACAATAGGTTTTGACTGGCACCCAGAAACGGGACAGATGTGGGGAATGGATCAGGGAAGTGATAACAGGGGTGATACATTACCACCTGAAGAACTGAATTTAATTGAGGAGGGAAGAGATTATGGATGGCCATTTGTATTCGGAAAATGGAAAATTGATCCGATTCTGGGATTGCCTGCGAAAAGGAAAATGTCTGGAACAGATTATCTCCTCTCAACAACACCTTCTGTAATGGAATACAGTGCCCATAATTCGCCTGTCGGCTTTGTTTTTTATAAAGGAGAACAGTTTCCAGCTTACTATAAAAATGGTGCATTTATTACATTCAGGGGATCGTGGAACAGAAGAATACCTGAAGGGTATAAAGTAGTTTTTTTAAAATTTAATGAAGGGAAACCTGTTCAATTTGAAGATTTTATAAAGGGATTTCTTATTGAAAACAAAACAGCACAATTTGGACGTTTAGCTGGAATCGCAGTATTACCTGATGGTTCGTTAATATTTTGTGATGATTCAAATGGAATGATTTACAGGGTGTTTCGTCGGAGATGAATAATGCAAAATCGTTTTGCACTAATCATGTATTTTGACAAAAAAATTCTATTCCTCTTTAATAATTTACTTTTATCTTTTATTGCCAATTGTTATACTCACTAAAATCCACACATCTGCTTTGTTGTTATATTGAATTTCCGGAGTAGTTTATTCGATGCACATAAAATGTTGGGGCTCCAGAGGGTCAATACCGGTTAGTGGTAAAAATTACCTGAAATATGGGGGTGAGACAACCTGTATTGAAGTCAGGTCATCAAAAGGTGATACTATTATAATTGATGCAGGTAGTGGTATTCGGGCTTTAGGTTTAAAGCTGATTAAAGAAAAACTATCAGGTGTTCATATCCTTTTTACACATACTCATCTTGATCATATTTTAGGATTTCCGTTTTTTTTACCTTTGTTCGATTCCTCTTTTATTATAAATGTTTATGGATATTCACATGATAGTTATAGTATTAAAAATATTCTAAATGGAATTATGCGTTCCCCCTATTTCCCGATAGATCTGGAAACTATTCAGCAGGCAATTAAGTTTATTAACATATCAGACAAACCGTTTAGAATCGGATCAATAGAAATTCAACCGATTTTTCTTAACCATCCTGGTGGGGGGTTAGGATATAGGTTTGAAGAAAATGGATCTGTGTTTATATTTCTAACAGATAATGAGTTACTTGATGAAATGACTGGAAAAATATTGTTTCATGATTATGTTGAATTCTGTAAAAATGCTGATCTTCTGATTCATGATGCGGAATTCAATAATGATGAGTATCAGAAATTTAAATTTTGGGGTCATTCGTCATATACAGAAGCGATAAGGCTTGGTATTAAGGCAAATGCAAAACGGATAGGTTTGTTTCACCTGAACAGCTCACGAACTGATGATCAGGTTGATTTTATGGTAAACAGTAGTAAAAATATAGTTTCTGAGCTTGATAGCTCTCTTGAAGTTTTCGCTGTGAATTGTGGCTTTAAGACAGTGGTTTAATCTGGCCGATTATCGAACTGACAATTAACTCTCTCCTGTAATTATCGTTATCGAAAGACTGTCGGGCGTTTCTTTCTGTACAAGCCAGGTTGTTACTTCAATTTCCGCAAAAAGGCTTGCGTAAAGTAATCGTTACTATTTTTGGTAATAGATCTGCATTTGTTATTTTTAAAAAAAATCACTTTTTCTTAATGTTGCTCTAATGTTATACTAAAGCGTCCAAAAATTAAACCATTAGAGGCATTTATTGCACTATAAGTGGGTATTTGCTATATTTTATCACTTTTTTCGACATGTTCAATTAAAAATGAATTATTTAGTGGCATTCCTGCACAATGGCAGATTTGAAAGGATTGTATAACCAATTTTCCTGACATGCATATGAGAGTGAAACGTGTAAATTAGATTATTTTAATGAGGTGAGATAAAGAGTATGGAAAAAACACAATTTCTTCCAGACGATGGTTCTCTTGCACTATATCTGAAAGAAATCGGGAAGAACAGAACCCTGACAATAGAAGAAGAAGCAAAGTTAGCTGTTCGAATACGCAAAGGAGAAAAAAAAGCGCTCGAGAAACTGGTTAAAGCAAATCTTCGTTTTGTTGTTAGCGTTGCGCGCAATTATCAAAATCAGGGTCTTCCGTTGAATGATTTGATCAATGAAGGTAATCTTGGATTGATCAGGGCTGCAAAACGGTTTGATGAAAAGAAAAATTTCAAATTTATTTCATACGCTGTATGGTGGATAAGACAGGCGATACTTCAAGCCCTTGCAGAGCAATCAAGGATAATAAAACTTCCTCTAAACAGAGTCGGAACGATTCACAAAATAGGTAAAATGCAGAGCAGGCTGGAGCAGAAATACCGGCGTCTTCCTAATGTGCAGGAGCTCGCAACAGAACTTAATATAGAAGAAACTGAAGTTCAGGAGACAATTAAAATCGGAAATAGTCATGTGTCTCTTGATGCACCTTTGCAGCATGGTGAAGATTCCAAACTGCTTGATGTTCTTCAAGACAGCAATCAGGAGAAACCAGATAGCGGATTAATGGAAATCTCTCTTCAGGATGAGATCAACAAGACGTTAGATACTCTTAGTGAGCGGGAAAAAGAGGTTGTAAGGCTGTATTTTGGTATTGGAGAGGAAACATCTCACACTCTTGAGGAGATTGGTCAAAGATTCAATCTTACACGGGAGAGAGCTCGTCAGATTAAGGAAAAAGCACTTAAAAGACTCAAACATTCCTCTCGTAGCAAAAGATTGTTAGCTTACAGAACGTAAAAATTAATTTTAGCGCAAAAACTGAATTTTTTGTTTATATTATCAATAATATAAACAGTTTTTCAGGAACCGGTAAATATGGATAAAACGATTCGATTTCTTCTATTAATCAGTTTTATACCGTTAATATTGTTTTCTACAGCTTTTGCCTCAGATAATAATAACAGAAACATAAATAAGAATACGGTTCTGAAAGCACAACCGTATAGTGTCAATCGGGATATAGCATTTATTTCAATTATGGGAAGTCGTCCAAGCTCCAGGCAGCTTCAGGGGTTTCAATGGGCAGTGCTGTATAATGCACAGGGACGAATGGTGCAAAAGGTAAGTATGAAAAATGATTCTATCTACTCCCTGGATAAAATGATTCAGGAAAATAAAACAAAAGGTCCCCTGTTAATTAAAATGTTTAAATAACTCTGATCCTCTCAAAACCGATTATTTCCTGAATAAATACTACCTCAATATTATAAACCCTCTCTTGAAGATTATAATCAAACAAAGTTTTTCATTCTGATGTTACTTAAATCAGAAGACTACTTTATGCGAGTCTTTTTCGCCACATTTGCATGTTAACAATTACTAATTATATTATAATTTTCAAATTCAATAGACAGGATGGTCCCATTATGCGTGCTAGGAACAATTTTGTCTCTCGCCTATATCCGCAACCATGTCCCGGGAGACATTGTTGTGTTTTTCGTTTATCTTTAGATATTCTTAAGATCTGTTTCGAATTTATAAAAAAAGCTCTTTTATCTGCAATTATGGGATACTGATACCGATACCAAAAAAATGCCAGGTAGATATATATTACCTTCACAGCCATAAAACCGTTTCTGCGGTAGTGCCGCTCGCGCAGCTCATCGAAAATTAAAATCGTCTCCATTTAGATATCAAGTTTACCATTCATGGTTTAATATTTAAAATCTGCCAGATGCATATATTTCAAGGATTTTTATTGGTTTTCTGATTACTGGCTTGAGTATAAAATTGTAGTCTGAAGAGTGATTAAGGTTTTACTGTGCATGTCTGTGGAATCATGTGATTATAGCAACACTTTTTATATTTGACATTTTTTAACATTGATGATAACCTTTACTTCATATAGTTAAGGATTTATAAAGTGAGTATCAGGGATATCAAACAGAAGCATAATTTACTGGTAAATAATATTCCTGGAGTCATATATGCTCTGGATAAACATGGTTATTTTACTTTCGTAAGTGATTCAGTTCAGGAGGTCCTTGGGTATGGTACTGATGAGCTTATAGGGCGTCATTTCAGTTATGTTATACATCCAAATGACATTCAATCTGTGAGCAGAGAATTTTTGCTTCCTCGTTTTAATGGAATAACTACCGGATCTGATCGATCGCCAAAATTATTTGATGAGAGAAGATCTTTTCCACGGATTACGAACAAGTTAAAAGTTCGTTTACGTTCAAAATCCTGCAAAGAAAAGACTGGTGAACAGGTTTTATTCTGTACTGTTAATTCATCAGGCCAATACTCAACCAAAACAAACGGGAAAAAGGTTTTTTGTGGTACAGCAGGAATAATTTTTGATGTAAATGCTGAAAAAATATCCCTTAGTTTGTTGGAACACTCTAAATATAGTGTGCTGGATC
>DASRQG010000685.1:0-7174 GCA_035645995.1 Mariniphaga sp.
AGATTCATCAGATGCCAGAAATACAACCAGATTGCTTACCTCCGAAGTCTCAGCTAATCGACCCAATGGAATAAATTGTGTTGCACTTCCTCCGCCTTCGTCGGTAGCATCAGCCATCATTGGAGTTTTAATGAATCCTGGATGAACGGAATTTGCACGTATATTTTTATTTGCAAATTCAACCGCAACTGCCTTTGTCATTCCTCTAACAGCAAATTTGCTTCCCATATAAGTTAAACTCGGATAACCATAAATGGCCACTATACCTGCAATGGATGAGATATTAACGATAGAACCAATACCAGCCTTTATCATAGATGGCAAAGTATATTTCATGCCATAATAAACGCTGTCTTGATTAACTTCGATTACTTTTTGATACTGCTCTTCATCCAGTTCTATCGCATTGGCTATAGGTCCCAAAATACCAGCATTATTTACCAAAACATTCACCGGTCCAAACTTAAGTTCAGCTTGTTCAATAACATTTTTCCAGTCTTCAACTTTGCTTACATCTTGTTTTATAAACAGCGAATTGTCTAACCCTAATTCCTCAGCAATAGCATTGCCACGCGCTTCGTTAAGGTCTGTCAATACGACTTTTGCTCCCTCAGCAACAAATGCTCTTGCATGAGATTCTCCCATTCCTTGCGATGCTCCTGTAATTATTGCAATTTTTCCTTTTAAACGTTCCATAGTATTTGATTTTAAATGAATTGATTTATTAAATTATTTTTCTGAATTTTCTCTACGAGTAGAAGAATTTATAGTTTTTCACAAATTTCATTTTTCTCATAAAATCTGACCGTTTTTTCGTTAGTCAGTTCCGGGATTATTAGTGCTTAATCTCTTTTTCTGTCTTCCAGGTGCTCATAATATTCTTCACGTAGATCTTCGATTTTATCTTTAAGTTCTTTAGTGATTTTTTGTGGTAAGTTTTTCAGTTTCTTTAGCATAAAGGCCATCGAAATCCCAGAAAATCCAACAAAAATGAAAGTAAGCGCAGTCATCACTACCAAAGACATTCCTGTAAACGTGGGATTGAAAATCAAAACAAAAGAAAACAAGATCCCTAGAACGCTTGCAATGGCAAGGTTGCCCCATTTCGATACGCCATAATTCTTCAGCTCAAAAGCAAATCCCAGCCCTTGGAAAGCACGGAACAGCAGACTGAACCCAATAAACATAGGAAGTGTAACGGCTGATATTTCAGGTTTTGTCACCAGTAGAATACCGATTGCCAGACTGAAAAGACCACTTATCAAATGCCAACCCCAACCTTCCAGTTCTTCTCTGTTTTGAATGGAGAACCAAGTTTCCAATAGCCCCGTAACAAGAAAAGAGAGGCTGAAAAGAACCGTTAATGTTGCATAGGTTTCCAAAGGTACCGTAAAGAGATAGATGCCCAACACAACAAATAAAGCACCGATAATTGCCGGCACATACCAATATTTTACTGTTTTTCGAATTGTTTTAAAAAATGTTGCCATAGTCTTTGATTTTAATGTTTATGTTAGTTGATTACTGAATTTATAACCCTTAATGCTATTGCCTCTGATTACTTTTCTGAATAAAATCAGTCTTCTGTAATTGAACTGTCCGTAATGGTGCGTTAATACAAAAATAAGTATGGGTATAATGAGCCAACACAGAGAGCCTAAGACTATTTTTAAAGAAGCCAGCATCGCATTGATCTGGGTTGTTCCATAGATGCTCATACCGTTGGCAAAATTTCCCGTATCCAGATGCATAGAAATATCGTTCAGGCTCTGCCATTGACCCTGATAAGTCGCCCAGCCGATGATAACTCCGCCAAAAGCGGTTGCAAGAAAAGTCCGTACCATCAGCAGAATACCGATAATACCGAGCATATCGTTCATTTCTAAATCCAGCGAGGCGTAAAACCAAATGCCTATAAAGAGAATACCCATTCCCGCACCTTTTAAAATCATGGGAATGTAGAAATATTCGATATTCATCTGTGGCTGTATAAGCAGGTAAAGCATCAGGGTATGCAGAAAGAATGCTATAAAGCCCGAAGCTATATAATATTTCAGGTTCCACTTGTTTTTAAAGCTATAAAAAGCAAAAACTCCTCCGATAACAATACCCGGGATCATCCATAAATTCAGTTTAGCGTTAATCAGGTTATTGTAACCTAAAACACCTACGGTATATTGAACAAAAATGCTTGTACTTGCAAGATAAACACCCAAAAACATCAGTAAGATAAGGCTATGCGAAATGTTTACTTTTTTAAGTATAAAATCAAATTTTATCAGTTTCCGCTTACGTGTTTTTTGTATTAATATAGTCGCCAATAACAATACTATTCCTAATAACAGCGCCCATATAATTAAAGACGAACTGAACCAACCTTGCTGACGCATAAAGGTAAGACCTACGTTAAAGCACATGGCAGAAATAGCTAACAATCCCAAGGATAACCAGTCAATCTGGTACAGGGGCATTTTGAAAGAGAAACGCTGGTTGTGTTGAAATATTAAAGATAAAGCAGCAATAACAAGCATCAGTGCGGCCATAAAGAAATAAGGAGCTTGCCAGCTGCTGGTAAAGACAAGATTGGACATTAGATAAGCAGATAATTGCCCGATGCCTATTGTCAAAGGATAGAATATTGCGTAGAATTTTCCTCTGTCTCCTGTCGGAGATAAAATAAACATAACGGGCAAAATCATCTCAATCATTGGAAACATTTTAAAGAAGCCAATAAAAAAACTTGCTGTAACAACCACCAACGGATTGTCTGTTGTTCCGATCACAAAAGAAAGTATGGCTAATATGATAGCACTGCCGGCAATGATTTCTTTTGAACGGAAACGCATTTTTATACGTAAGACGATCATAACAGCGATAGCCATACCAATTGTGGTGGCGTTGTTTGCCAGCGAAATATATTCCGAATAGGTTGCCAGTGCTCCCGCGATATCTGTCGTATTGCTGGTATAAACCCCCATCACCGCTAACATCGGAAACAGGAAGATTATAATTAGCAGCAACATGAGCGGTTTAGGAACCCAGTCGGCAAACGGACCTTTATTGTACATAATGTTGTTACTTTAAGGTTACTTCTACATTCATTCCTGTTCGAAGCAATTTCACTTCCTCAGGTTTATTGTTTTCTGTAAATTCAATCCGAACAGGGATACGTTGTTGTACTTTTACAAAATTTCCCGTTGAATTGTCCACAGGCACAGCCGCATATCTAGCTCCGGTAGCTCCTGAAACAGCTGTTATTTTCCCTTCAAATTCTTTCCCGCCCAAAGCATCGACTTTTATTTTTGCCAAACCACCGATCGTTACTTTTTCCATTTGTTTTTCACGGTAATTCGCTGTAATCCAAACAGTGTTATCATCTACAATCGTAGCCACCTGTTGGCCTGGACTTAACAACTGACCGATATTTATGGTTCTTCTTCCCATAATTCCATCGTGCGGGGCAGTAATCACCGTGTAAGAAAGATTGAGCTTTGCCATTTCAAGTGCATTTTCGGCACGTTTTATTTCGGCATCGTTCATTCCCAATCTGGATTGTACTTCGTTTACGGACAATTCACTGGTTGTTTTGGAATTGATAACAGATTGATACTGCGAAACCTGAGCTTCTAACTGGGCCTTTTGAGCATCATAATCAGTTTTTACCTGGTCGAATTGCTGGCGTGTTACCGCTTCGTCTTTCAGCAGGTTTTTATAACGACTGAAATTTTGTTCTGTATTCCACAGCCGCGCTTTTGCCGCTTCAATGTTTGCTTTGGCGGCGGCAACATTTGCTCCTACGGTATTCACATTATTGCTTGCTGTTATTACAGATGTAGCTGTGGCATTTCTGGAAGCCAATGCAGCCATATAAGCAGCTTCGGCCTGTCCCAGCTGGGTTTGTATTTCCCTGTCGTCCAAAACAACTAGCGTATCTCCTTTTTTGACATACTGATGGTCTACAAACCTTATTTCGTTTATATAAGCCGAAACACGGGTATTGATAGGGTTGATGAACGATTCGACCTGAGCGGAGTTAGTATAACGTTCATTTCCTACGTTAAAATAGGATCTCACGACCCAATACAGACCGATCAGGACAAATACCAGAATCACCATATTGATGACCCTTCCCTTAACATTATTATGGTTTGATTTTTTAGGCTTTTCGATATTTTTCTGTGCAGGTTGCTGCGCTGTACTTTCTTGTGTTTTATCTTGTGACATTACTTTATTTATTTGAATTTGAAAAATGGATAAGGGAGATAAAAATTATAGCTTTCCGCTTTCTTTTAACAGTTTATAGTAAGCGAAAATGATGTTTATATCAGAGTTTGTGTATTGTAATTCCGCTTCTAATTTTGCATTACTTGCATCTATCATATCAAGCAAAATTGCCAACTGATTATTGTATTTACTTTCCATGATCCGGTAGTTTTCATCGGCTAACTCTCGGTTTTTCTCCAGAGTTTTATTTTGGGTGATGGTCTCATTGTATTTAATATAAGCGGCATTTACGGCAACGCCGATCATCTGTTCGGTTTCATAAGCTTGGGCTTCGGCTCTTTCCACTTCATATTTATTTAGCCGGATTTCTTTTGAAGTTTTATAGAGAGAACCGATATCATAACTAAGTGACAATCCTACATTCCAGCCGTTGGAATACATATCCAGGACCGGAGATGAAGTCGTGATCGGACGTTGAAGACTGTTTCCCGCAAAAGCGACCAAAGCGGGCATACGCTCTGATTTGGTTATTTTTTCAGAAGTTTCATAGATTTCTACTGATTTTCGAGCCATTAATAGAGAAGGATGGCTTTGTACATCGTTCTGATTAATCTCTAAAAGGGACATTTCCCGATGCTCTCTTAAAGCCGAATCATCGGCTACAATCTGGGTTTCTGGGGGCAAGCCCATCGCTACCGTAAGCTGTTTATTTAAGATCTGTATGTTGTTCTCAATAACCTGTAAAGTGAGATTTAGATTGGAAATCTGTAGCTCACCCCGAATAACATCATTCCGAGTCACCATTCCTTGCTCATAGAAACGGTTGATATTCTCTATACGTTGCTGAGCAAGTGCTATATTCTGGCGGTAAACATCGGCCTGATTTTGCAGTTTATATAAGTCCAAATAGTATCCTAAAGCAAGTAGTTTGATATTTTGCTCATTAGAGAGATGACTAAGAGATGCTAAATCTTCCTGAAGTGATTTTACCTGAATCGTATTTCGCACGATATTTCCCTTCCAAATCAATTGTGTTGCTTCTAAGGAAAAGGTGTTTCCGAAATGAGGCATATCGATTTTCGTTGCGTTGGAAAAGTCTTTGTCTAAAATAGTTGCATCTCCAATATATAAGGCGTTAGCACTAATATTAAGATCAGGAAGCTGCATATTCCTAGCGACTTTGACATCTTGTTCGGCGATTTTGAAATTTGCTTTAGAGACGGATAAAGACGGATTGTTTTCTAAAGTCAGCGAGAAAAGCTCCGCAATAGTAATCTTTTTCTCCAAGTTTTTTTGGGCAAATAAAGAACCCGAAAAAGACACACAGATTATCAAAAACAGATAACTGATTGGTTTTGTTTTCATTGTATTCTACGTTTATAAATTCTACGGTGCAAAATTCGAAATAATCGTAGTTTTTAAAAAGGTTGAGAAAACAGGGAAAGAGGTTCAAATGGTATTTGCTGAAGCGATATTTTTTCTAAAGTTGCGAGGACTTAATCCAGTATGTTTCTTAAAAAATTTTCCAAAGGCATATTGATCCGAAAAATTAAGCTGGTCTGCTATAATGGAAATATTCAGCTCGGTAGTGGTCAGCTTCAGTTTTGCCTCATCCAAAAGTGTGTTTGCAATTAAGACTCGAGGTGCAATTCCAGTCACCTCTTTAACGCAGACTGACAGGTATTTAATGGATATAAAAAGCTTGTCTGCATAAAACTTCAATTCTCTTTCTCTAGTGAAATGACTGGAGAGCAGATCTAAAAAACTTATCACAATAGCTTCTTTTCTCGTATTTTGTTCTATATTCAGAGGGTTATTTTTCATTATGGCATCCACAACCATATAAACAATAACAGTAAAATTATGAATAACAACTTGCTCGTTAAATTTTGAATAATCAGGATTTTTCAAGTAAAAATCTAACTGCTTAGCGATATTCCAAAAATGGCTAAATGCTTCTTTGGACAGTGAATATGAAACCTTACTTTGCTCCATGTTCATCAGTTGAATCACGGAAAACTTATTGAAGCTTACATTAATTCGCTCTTTTAAAGCTTCCTGCTTATATAAAATAAAATATGCCTTGAGACTTTCTGAACAATGAATGAGTTTATACATTTTCATCGGGGAGAACAAGATCAATTCTGAACTTTGATAAGTCGTTTGCACACTATTCACTTCAAGCTCAATAGTGCCTTTTTGAATTAAAAGAAAACATGACTGTGAAGGCCGAACGAGCTCTCCTTCAACTACTTTATCAAGTATGATTCTTTCATCAAAGATTTTAAGCATTTATTTTATTGAAGTGATTACAATTTTTTCCAAATATAAAGATTTATAAGCGACCTTAAGAACACCATAGACAATCTTACAAATCGACATTTCTGTCAAAATAAATAAAGGTACTTTATAGCGCAATTGTAGCGTATTATACAGCGGATTATCCAGAATTGCTATTTCAATAAAAATTCCTATGGTTAGATTCAGCACATAAGCAAATTTGGTTGGGTTTGATCAGTTGGCAGTATGACTTCACGGTAAACGGGAAGATTTCCTTTTCACAAAATAACTAAAAACACAAGTTGGCTTGGGAAAATAAAGAGTGTAAACTGACTCTGTCTGATTAGAAATTTTATTTACTTTTAATCAGGGCATCAATGCCATTTCTTGAATAATTGGCTTTATTGTGATTGCCATTGGCATTGAGCTTATTATTTCTTCGGTAGTAAATGTTTTTTTACGGTGTAAAGGAAAGAGACCACAAAGGTTTATATTAAACGATTTTTCAAGTTAATTTCCAGACCGAGCGAGCCAAACTCTGTCGAGGGTCTTCGTTAAACGCATTATCAAATTAACCCTCTCCAACCACTTCCGATCTTCTATCAGTAACCGATCGATCTTCGGCCACACCGGATTTCCAATAGGAATAGGCATAAAGTTCCTCCCGCTC
>DASRQG010000686.1:0-2947 GCA_035645995.1 Mariniphaga sp.
TCTGTCGTCTGCCAGTTTTTCATTCAAGGTTTTAATCAATTCTGCAGCCTCTTCGCTGGTTATATGGCCGGCTGAGTGATTTAACAACACTCCTTCCTCAATTGTTAATAAATTACACCTCAGAGCCAAATCACCCGGATGCAATTCAACCTTCATACTAGCGGCTTCCAGCACTCCCCTGCCCTCATAAACCTTTTCCACATCATAACCCAAAACAGCCATATTGGCTATTTCACTGCCCGGATGCATCGAAGCAGGAACAGTTACAAGCCTTCCTGAACTTCCATTTTGCGCCAGCCAGTCAATATGTGGTTTATGAGCCATCTGTAAAGGTGTTTTACCTCCATATTGTTCCAACGGCTCATCCGACATTCCATCACCAAGTATGATTAAGTACTTCATTCTTTTTTCAAGTTAAATATTAGATACACGTATTAAATCAGCAAAAACTCCTGCTGCTGTAACAGAAGCTCCTGCACCATACCCTTTAATTTGCATAGGGAATTCATTGTAACGTTCTGTTGTATACATTACAAGATTATTGCTTCCTTCAAGATCAAAGAATGGATGTTTTGAATCAACTTCTCTTAACCCACAAACAGCTTTTCCACTTTCGTATAAAGCAACAAATCTCCATTTTTTGTTGGATGCCTCCAATACCTTTCTTTTTTCTTCAAATACTGCATCCAGTTCCGGCAATGCATCCCAAAATTGTTCAGACGACCCTTCAAATAATTCATCAGGAACAAATCGTTCTATCATTATGTCCTCCATGTCCAGCGCATAGCCTGATTCTCTGGCTAAAATTAATATCTTCCTGGCAACATCAACACCACTCAAATCCAATCGTGGATCAGGTTCTGAATATCCCTGCTCTTTGGCAAGCCGAATTGTTTTACTTAATGGTATTTGTTCTGAAATTGTATTAAAAATAAAATTAAGTGTTCCTGACAATACTGCCTCTATCTTTAAAACTTTGTCACCTGAATTTACAAGATCATTTAAAGTGCTTATAATCGGTAATCCGGCACCGACATTGGTCTCAAATAAGAACTTAACACCCTTTTCCTTGGCAGTATTCTTAAGGCTGTAATAACTTTCATAAGCCGATGATGCAGCAATTTTATTCGCCGTAACAATTGAAATATTCGATTCCAATATTTCTTTATAAAAGGTTGCAGCTTCATTAGATGCAGTGCAATCAACGAAAACAGAGTTAAAAATATTCATCTGTTTCATTTCGTCCACAAAAGCTCTGATAGCTGATTTTTTATCCGATTCATTAAGCAGTTTTTTATATTCTGTCATTGCCAGTCCGTCACGTAAAAAAATCATCTTTCGTGAATTGGCTACACCGGTTAGCTTAATTTTTAATTTCTTTTCATCCAGCAACCTTTCCTTTTGCTGACTAAGCTGTTGGAGCAAATGACTGCCTACAGTTCCTGTTCCTAAAAGAAAAACATTTAATTCGGCATTTTCTGAAAGAAAGAACGACTCATGAACAACATTGAGTGTTTTCCTTAACTCCGAATTTTTAACAACCCATGAAATATTTAATTCTGATGCTCCCTGAGCTATGGCAATGATATTGATACCATTTTTCCCAATTGTTGAAAATAATTTACCGGCAATACCAGTAGTATGCTTCATGTTTTCACCAACAATAGCAACTACCGATAATTCCCGTTCAATATCAATACGACTTATCTGGCCTGATTCTATTTCTTTACTAAATTCCTCACGAATTGATGTTTCTGCCAATCCGACCACAGTTTCATCAATTGCCACGCTAATTGAATTTTCAGATGAAGCCTGTGAAATTAATATCACATTAACATTAACCCTGGCCAGAGCTGTGAAAAGACGCATAGAAATTCCTGTAACCCCAACCATTCCCAGTCCTTGCAATGTAAGTAACGAAATATTTGAAATGGAGGATATGCCTTTGATCAGCTTACCCTTTGGAGCCACTCCACCTTTAAGAATCAGAGTCCCTGCATTCTCCGGTTTAAAAGTATTTTTTACTACAATAGGAATCCCACGTTGATATACAGGAAGTATGGTAGGTGGATATACTACCTTTGCTCCAAAATGTGATAGTTCCATTGCTTCTGAATAGGATAGTTGAGCAATTGTATAAGCTTTGCTGATCACTTTTGGATCAGCAGTCATAAATCCATCAACATCTGTCCATATTTCAAGGGCTTCAGCATTAAGAGCAGCGGCCAATATGGCAGCTGTATAATCTGATCCGCCCCTTCCTAACGTTGTATATTCCCCTTTGGCATTCCGGGCAATAAATCCGGGAACTACTGCAATACCTTTAAATGACGAGAACTCGTTTTTAATACGTTGATTGGTAATTTTAAAATCAACAGCTGCCTTCCCAAAATTATTGTCGGTTTGAATAAATTCTGAAGCATCTTTTCGTACTGCGCCTGAAATATAATGTGAAACAATATGGGATGACATACGCTCACCTATACCTGCAATGCGGTCCAACGTTTTAGGGGTCAGCTCCCCTACCAGAGTAATTCCGGTAAGTATCTGTTCCAATTCATCTAAAAGATCCTTAACAATAAAAAGAACCGGACTATCCTCTATAAACAGATCCTTTATGGTACTATAATGTCTGTTTTTTATTTCCGCAAGTAAAAGATGGTAATCCTGCGTACCTTCAGCGGCAACTTTTGCAGCTTTTAATATCAGATCGGTGATACCACCGAGCGCTGAAACAACTACTACTACATCAGTAGGTTGTTGTTCTATAATATTCTTAACCTGTTTGATTGTACCGGCAGAGCCTACTGATGTTCCGCCAAATTTTAAAACCTTCATTTTATTTGCTGCATTTGTTAAAAAAAACTGGATGAAATGACAGAACATTTCATCCAGGAATTCTGTCGGTTAAAGTTTTCTTAAGTTGTCGTTACAGTTTCATTTCCGG